>JBAUHD010000338.1:0-17544 GCA_049680085.1 Acidobacteriaceae bacterium | reverse complement strand
GGCTGGAGAATGGAGAGGGTTCCGGGCCGCGAGTTGCGCGCGATGGCATCCACCAGAATCACGGCCTCGTAGGGCTCCAGCAGGGCATAGGCCAGGTCGAAGGAGCGAATGCCAAAGTCCACTACCTCCACGCCGGACGGAGTTTCCACCCTCGCCAGGGCGCGCGCGACTTCGCAGCCAAAGCCGTCGTCGCCGAGAAAGATGTTGCCGATGCAGGCCACCAGGATCCGCGCATGCGTGTTCTCGCTCATGGAACCTCCAATCGCAGAGGCTCAATCTCTTCGGGTGAATAGAAGAACCTGTGTCCCGCCTGCCGCAGCAGCCCCATGTCCATGCCCGGATCGTCTTCCAGCACGACCGCGAAATGAACTTTGCCTTCGAGCTCCTGCTCGATGGCTTCAATGACGGCGACCTTGCCCTCCATCGCCATGTCCAGGATGTCGGCCTTCTTCTGTGGCCACAGGCGCACGCGGTCGCCCTTGCGGACTTCAACGCCGAAGACCTGTACGGATTCGAGCGGCGGATGTTCGGTGAAGGGATCAAATGGGTCAATGCTCGCGTCTCTCATTTCTTCCGGCGCGGATTCGGTGACGCGGCGCAGTCCGCGCACGGCCCCGTGGACTTTCAGCAGTTGTTCCGTGGGCAGGGTTTCGGTGCGCTCCAGCAGGGCGCGCGCGTGGGGGTCGCCGCGACGCATCTCAGACTTCTCTTCGTCGGTGAGCGTCATGACGCGCAGGGCGAGCATTTCGTCCATCTCGGTAGCGTCGAAGAAATCGCCCGCGCTCTCCGGCGCAACCTGCGGATAATCGTAGAGGATGATGGGTGAGCAGAGAACCCGCGACCGGTCGCCAGGCTCTCCGGCGAGCACCGGAAACACGCCGTCCTGCGCGCAGGCCTTTGCTTCGGCTTCCAATTCCGCGGGCGGCTCGAGTAGCGAGACGAACGCGCCGTTCTCCAGACCGAGCAGCAGGTGGGCCGAGGTGAAGGCCGCGTCCTGCATGGCTCGATGAAGTGCATTCGTCTGTGTCGGGGGGCTCGTCTGTGTCACGGAACTGTAGTTGCTGAAGCTGGCGTGCAGGCGGTAAAGTCCGTCGCGCAGCTTTTCGGCGGAAAGCGCCAGCCGGCCAAAACGGGAGCGCTCACGGAATGCCTCCGGCGCGTTCGGAGCATCCTCCGAAGAAAGACGGCTCAAGTCAAATACATACTCGATTCCGTTGAGCAACTCGCTCATGGTCATGCCGTCGAACGCGCGGGAGCGGGCAAAGCCCTCTTCCCAACTTTCGCCGTCTTCTTTCGCGGGCGAGACCAATTGCAGAAAGCGCACACACGCGGCGAGTCTTGTTGTTTCTGTGGCCTCAACGAGAATCTGCGCCGCGAAACTCCAGCGTTCCGGCGGTCGTTGCGCGTCGGCGAAGGCGCGCGGATAGAGCGTGCCGAAGTTCCAGCGCTGCCGGTTCTTCATGGACGAGGGCCGGTAGGGGTACAGCATGTATCCCTCGAAGAGGACAGCGTTGGCGATGGTTTCGAGCGGGGCGAAATTCATCGCGCGCCTCCTTCACGGGCGCCGACCGCTTCGGCAACTTCGGTATGCTCTGCCTCATCCAGCAGGCAGTCGAGCGCTCGTTCCCAGCTTGGAATTCCGCGCGCGACTTTGTAGCGGTAGAGCCGGTCAAACGATTCGCGAGGCAGGCGCAGCCAAGCCGAACCGGGATAATGCGCGTCGATGGCCTGCTTCCAGACCTCGACCGGCAGTTGAAAACGCGCTTCCCGGTCCCACGGAATCTGTGCAATCCGCATCGAGCCGTGCTCGTCCGTGGTAAACGCTGTGCCGCTGAACATTACCGTGACGGCGATGCCGCCGGCTTCCAGGCCGTAGAAATATTTATTGGCCGCAACATCAAAGTCCAGCGAGCACGGCAGCGGCAAATCGACCGCGGTCTCACCCGCGAAGGGCGGAACCTTTACGACGAGATTCATCCAATGCAGCGGCTTCATGGTGCGGCCCCAGCACTCCCGCTCGCCGAACAGATCCAGCAACCGGGCCTCCTCCTCCGCGCTGTAAGACCGGCCCAGGGGCTGCAACTGAATCTGACAATTCAGAACGATGGACTGAATCGTCTCGTCTTTCACCGCGTTCGCGAGGTGCAGGCGCGCCGCAAGGGTTGGGACCGCCGCGTAGGACATCGGCGCGACCTCGCCGATGCGGAACGAAAGATCAGGCATGGGTCGCCTCCGCGACGCGCGTGGCTCGCCGCTCCAGACCGGCAAAATAATCTGCGATGGCCTGCCACACTTCCGCGCCGCCAGAGAGGCCGCGCCATTTCGTGCGGATGACTCCGATCAATTGATAGCAGGCGTCAATGGGTACGATGAAGTGCATCGCCCTATCGCCAATGCGATTGACCAGCAGCGCTTCCACCTCCGGCTCAACGCGGGAGAGCACGCCGCTGCTCCCGAAGAGTTCCTCCCACTTGGGCAGCGCGATCAGCGATTCCATCGCTCCCGCCGGCGAAGGGTACATGGCCGTCGTCTCTCCGCCAGCCTGCCTCAGAAAAAACGCGAGATGAATGGGCAGCATCATCGCTTCCCACTGAAGGTCCGTGAAACAGAAACCCTCAAGCCGCAAAAGGCGGCGCGGGATGCGGAGAAATTTCGATCCTTGTTGGTTGCAGAAAAGTATGGCGCAGGCATCGCAGGCGCAGGCGGCTTGCCGCGATTTCCGGTCAAGCAGATGCTGATGCTCGGGGTTCAATCCGGTTCCGCACAACTCGCATCGCTCCGCCGCCGGACGCGCGCTCGCAAACCGGCGCAGCGCGGAGAGCGCTTCGATGGGCGACGCGGCTGAAATTTCTGTTTCGCCGCTCGCGCCCGGCGGCGATTCAATCCCGGAGTTGGATGGGTGCATGGGCTTCCTATGCCGGCGGCATGTTGGGCATTCGCGAGTCAATGGGGCCGCGCGCCTTAGGGTTGATGCTGGTGGAACTCCGCGCTGTCGCGCTCTTGCCCTCACGTCCCGGTTCAGGGCTTTTCTGCGCCCACTCTTCGCCTTTGTGCGTGCCTTTGGTATGCGATGGTGTATCGGGCCTCACGTCCTGGCAAGTCATAGCCGCCCTCCTTGGGTGCATCAATTCGTTTGCAGAATCACGAAATCCGAGTGCGCCGCCGGAGGCATCGAGTCGGAAACGACCGCGACCACTTCCGGAGCGGCATCATAAATCGCGCTCTCCAGCGTGCTCTTCAATGTCTCGCTTGACGAGGAGCAGCTTCCGCAGGCGCCGCGCAACCGCAGATGCACCACGCCGTCTTCCACCGACGCCAGTTCCACCTCGCCGCCGTGCGATTTCAAATACGGACGGGTCTTCTCCAGGGCGGCGGCGACGCGGGTTTCAAGCGCCACGGGATGAATGCCGTGCAGCGAGAGCACGCCCGAAACAAGTCCATCGGAAGCGGAATCGGCCAACGCCGCCGCGCCGCCCGGCAGTTCGGCGACTGCGCCGAGGATCCGGTCCAGCGCCACGCCGTGCATCTCGATCACGGCCTGGACCAGCTCCTGCGCGACCGCTCGAATCGCGGGGTCGCCGGTGCTTTCAATCCGGCTCACCAGCTCTTCAATGCGGTCGCTGCGCCGCGTGAACTCGCGCCTGCTCTCCGGCATCAGCTCTCCTCCGCGGGTTCGACGCTGCCGTGCGCGCCGAACATGGGAACATGGCGCGCTTCCAGCAGTTTGGTTTCGCCGTTGTACATATGGACGCCGCACGGCAGGCAGGGATCGAAGCTGCGCACGGCGCGCAGGATGTCGATGCCCTTGAATTTGTCCGGGCCATTTTCTTCAAAAATCGGCGTGTTCTGCACCGCGTCTTCATAGGGACCAGGCGTGCCGTAAATGTCGCGCGGATTGGCATTCCACGGCGTTGGCGGATAGGGATGATAGTTGGCAATCTTTCCGTCGCGGATTACGACGTGGTGCGACAGCACTCCGCGAACGGCTTCGTGGAAGCCGCAGCCGATCGCCTCTTCCGGCACTTTGAATTCCGACCATGTTTTATTTCGTCCGGCATGGACTTCCTTCAGCGCCTGCTCGAAAAAGTGATATGCCGCCGCGCATGCGTAGGCCTGGAAGTAGGTGCGGGCGCGGTCGCGTTCAATGGCGTTCGACCACTGCGGAATCTTCCACTCAAACTCGGTCTCCGGCTTCAGCGCCGTCTTCGGCAGCCGGATTTTCACGCTGTGCCCGGTGGATTGGACGTAGCCAATATCGACCAGCCCGGCCAGCGCCGTTGACCATAGCCGGGCAATCGGGCCGCCGCCGGTATCGAGCGCCAGGTGATCGCCGGTGCGCTTGTCCAGCCAGCGCGGCGACATGACCCAGGTGTACTTGTCGCTGAAGTCGCGCTTCTGCGGCCGGGGCACGGTCGTCTGGTTCCACGGATGATTCCGGTCCACGGGATTGCCGAGCGGATCGGTCTTGACGAACCATTCGGCGTTTTCCCAGGAGTCGTAGTACGAACTGCCGAGCAGGATGCGGATGTTGAGGTTGATATCGAGCAGGCTGGTGGTGATCTGCTTGCCATCAACGATGACTCCCGGCGTGACAAACATTTTGCGGCCCCACGCCTCCATGTTCCTGTAGGTGTAGTCGCAATGCTCCGGATCATTGAACGATCCCCAGCAGCCCAGCAAAATGCGCCGCTGGCCGACCTTCTCGTATCCCGGCAGAGCCTCATAGAAGAAGTCGAACAGATCATCATGCAGCGGGACGACGCGCTTCATGAACTCGGCGTATTTCGCCAGGCGCACGGCGAAATCAGTAAGCACCTGGATGGTCCCCGGCGTTCCAATGCCTCCCGGGTAGAGCGTCGAGGGATGCACGTGGCGGCCTTCCATCAGGCAGAACATCTCGCGCGTCAGCCGGCTCATGACCAGGGTCTCGCGATAGAACTCGCCCGTGAACGGATTGAGCGCGGTCATGATGTCGGAGATTTTCCTGTAGCCGTGCTTGTCGGAGTTGGGCGCGGAGGTGTGCTGCGCCTTTTCCCACACGCCGGGATTGGTCTCCTTCACCATGTTTTCGCAGAAGTCCACGCCGACCAGGTTGTCCTGATAGATGTTGTGGTCGAACATATATTCCGCCGCTTCGCCGAGGTTAATCAGCCATTCGCCCAGCGCCGGAGGACGCACGCCGAACGCCATGTTCTGCGCATAGACCGCGCAGGTGGCGTGATTGTCTCCGCATATGCCGCAGATGCGGCTGGTGATGAAGTGCGCGTCGCGCGGGTCCTTGCCCTTCATAAAGACCGAGTAGCCGCGGAAGATGGACGACGTGCTGTAGCACTCCGCCACCTGCTTGTTCGCGAAATCGATCTTGGTGAAGATCCCCAGGCTGCCCACGATGCGAGTGATGGGGTCCCAGTTCATTTCCACCAGGTTGCTTCCGGAACCGGATGCGTTGCTGGCCTTGCCCTTCTTTGGAAGTACGGCTGCCGCCATTGGAATTTCCTCCCTGCCTTCTGCGTGAAGCGCGCGCTGATGCCATAAAAGCGCGGTTATGCGTTCTGGTCTGGTTAGTGGGGCTCGACCTGATAACCCGTGGTCAAATGCCTGCCGGGATGCCGCCACTTCGGCTCTTCATTCACCGTGGTATTCGTGATCGCGCGCAGCGTGCGGATCATGCGCCCGTAGGCTCCGACGGCCATTGTCGAAACACGCGCCCCCGGCGGCTCATCCATAAACGGCATGAACTTGTCGGGGAAGCCGGGCATGGTGCAGCCGATGCAGATGCCGCCTACGTTGGGGCATCCGCCGATGCCGCGCATCCAGCCGCGCTTGGTCACGTTGCAGTTGACCACCGGGCCCCAGCAGCCGACCTTCACCAGGCACTTGGGCGATCCATATTCATGCGCGAAGTCGCCCTGCTCGTAGTACCCGGCGCGGTCGCAGCCCTCATGCACGGTTTTGCCAAACAGCCAGGTAGGGCGAAGCTGCTCGTCGAGCGGAATCATCGGCGCAAGCCCCGCCACCTGATAGAGCAGGTACATCACCGTCTCCATAAAGTTGTCGGGCTGCACCGGACACCCAGGCACATTCACCACCGGCAGGCCGGCTTTGGATTTCCAGTTCCATCCGAGATAATCGGCCAGCCCCATGCAGCCTGTGGGATTGCCGGCCATGGCATGAATGCCGCCGTAGGTGGCGCAGGTTCCGGCTCCAATCACCGCCGTGGCCATGGGGGCGAGGCGGTCGATCCACTCGCAGGTGGTAATGGGCTGGCCGGTTTTGGGGTCCGTGCCCACAGCCGCCCAGTAGCCCTCTTTCTTGATCTTCTCGTTGGGTATTGAGCCTTCCACTACCAGCACAAAGGGCTCCAGCCGTCCGGCTTCGGCCTCGTAGTAGTAATGCATGAAGTCGTCGCCCACTTCATAGGCCAGCACGGGATTGTGCAAATGGACCTTCGGAAGTCCCGGCACCGCATTCAGCAGAACGTCTTCAATCGAAGGCTGCTCCGCGGCGGTAATGGAAATGGTGTCGCCATCGCAGCCAAGGCCCGCGGTGATCCAGACGATGTGAACTTCAGAAGGAGGAGCGGATTTTGCGGGAGTGGACGAACCTGACGTGGAAGCGGTCATAAGGTTCCCTCAATGCGCGTGATGGTAGCCCGAATGGCGGCTCGATGTGCGCCTCGTCGTCGCGCTATGGCGGGGTGACTCGTGCGGAGTTGCCGGGATGTTTGAGTTAGTGCGGACACCGTTCGTACGGTCGGTGATGCCTGATACTATTCGCTGCGATGCCTTCGCAATGTGGTTTGATGCCCGATCGATATTCAATCGGTTTCAGCAGATGCGGGGCAACTGCTCGCCGAACAGGGTATCGACCACGCGGGTTCCTCCTACCATTGTTTTCATCAGGACCATGCCTGGCGGACGTTCCGTGACCTGGCCGATGATGCTGCTCTCTTTTCCCAGTGGATGGCTCGCCATGCGCCGCAAAACTCGATCCGCCATGTCCGCGGCGACCACTGCCACCAGCTTGCCCTCGTTCGCGACGTAGAGTGGATCGAGCCCCAGCATCTCGCAGGCGCCGCGCACCGTCTCGCGCACTGGAATCGCTTCTTCCTCGATGCTCATGCCCACCTTGGAGCGTCCAGCGATTTCGTTGAGTGTGCTGGCCATGCCGCCGCGCGTGGGATCGCGCATGCAGCGGATTGCGGCAGCCGACCCCGCTGCCCGCGCTTCGTCCAAAATCGCTTCCGCAAGGCTGTTCAACGCGGCACAGTCGCTCGAAAGCTCGCCTTCGAACTCCAGGTCCTCTCTCTGCGAAAGGATGGTGATGCCGTGATCTCCGATATAACCGCTGACCAGAATCCTGTCGCCCGGTCTTGCGCGATCCGCGCTCAACTGCACATCCGGCGGGACCTCCCCGATACCGGTCGTTGTGATAAAAACCTGATCTCCCTTGCCGCGATTGACGACCTTTGTGTCGCCTGTGACAAGCTGCACTCCCGCCCGGACAGCCGCCTGTTGCATCGAGTCCACCACGCGCTCCAGGTCGCTTGCCGCCAGGCCCTCTTCCAGAATGAAAGCCGCGGAAAGAAACAGCGGCTTCGCTCCGGCCACTGCCAGATCATTCACCGTGCCGTTCACGGCGAGCGAGCCGATGTCGCCGCCCGGAAAAAAGAGCGGCGTAACGACAAACGAGTCGGTGGTAAATGCGAGCCGCGCGCCGCCAATCTCCAGCAGCGCGCTGTCGTTCATGCGCTCCAGCGTGGGATTGGCGAACCGGCTGACGAAGACCTTCTCAATCAGCTCGGCGGAGAGCTTTCCGCCGCTGCCGTGGCCCAGCACAATGTTTTTGTGCTCGAAGATCGGTAGCGGACAGCTTCCGAAAACCGGAGAGGGAACTTCGATCCCGCGATCTTCTGTCTCGCTTTCCGGACGGAGTTCGACCTCGCTCATCAGATCACGTCCTCCTCGCCCATGGCCACATGCGTGAGGTCCCACAGAATATGCAGCAGCGCGACATGCGACTCCTGAATACGATGAATGCTGTAGCTGGGCACGGTGAAACAATACTCGGCGGCGTCCGCCAGGCGTCCTCCGTCCTTGCCGGAAAACGCGATGGTCAGCATGTTCCTGGCCTGCGCCGCCTCCAGCGCGTAGATCAGGTTGGGAGAGTTGCCGCTGGTGGAAATCGCAATCGCCATGTCACCGGGCTGGCCCCAAAGCTCAAGCTGGTCCACGAATATGCGGGCATAGTCCTTGTCGTTCGAGATGGCCGTGAGCACCGGAATCTGGCTCACCAGGTCGTAGGCGGGCAGTGCGCGGCGTTTCTCGATGATGGGATGAATAAACTCCACCGCGATGTGCTGCGCATCGCACGCGCTGCCGCCATTGCCCATCACCCACAGCTTGTGCCCGTCGCGAAAACGCTCCGCCAGCTTCTGGCTCAGCACGGCGATGTCGTCCGCATAATGCTCAAAGAACTTCTGCTTGACCTCGACCGACTCGCGGCACTTGTGCATCACTCGCTCGTGCCATTCCGCCGTGGTTGCCGTGGCTCCGTTCGCGGGGATATCAGAATTGCTTTTTGCAGCGGTGGCTTCCGTCATGCGACTGCTCCTTCATGGACCGCGGTCTCCCGTTCCTTTTCCGCTTTCAGGTGCCGGCCGTACGCATAGTAGGCGGCGCACGCGCCTTCCGCCGACACCATGGTCGCGCCCAGCGGGCGCTGCGGCGTACACAGGGTTCCGAACGCGGGGCAGTCGTGCGGTTTCTTGATGCCGCGCAAAATTCTTCCGCTGATGCAGATCTCCGGCTCGCGCGTGTCGATCTCCTTCACGCTGAAGATTTTTTCCGCATCGTGGTCGCGGTACTCCCAGCGCAGCTTGTATCCACTTTTGGGAATGCTGCCCACGCCGCGCCATTTTCTGTCCGCAATTTCGAAAACGCTGGCGACCAGTTTCTGCGCGGGACTGTTTCCCTCCCGGCCCAGAATGCGCGAATATTCGTTTTCGACTTCGGCGCGCCCTTCTTCGAGTTGGTGAATCGTCATCAGCGTCCCCTGCAGAATGTCCAGCGGTTCAAAACCCGTGATCACAATCGGCACCTTGAAGCGCGCGCTCATAGGCTCATATTCGCGATAGCCCATAATGGCGCAGACGTGCCCTGGACCCAGGAATCCCTGCACGCGGTTTTGCGGAGATTGCAGGATCGCCGCAATCGATGGCGGCACCAGCACATGCGAAACCAGAATCGAGAGATTTGCGATGCCGTCTTTTTTTGCGCGCGAGACCAGCATGGCGTTGGCGGGCGCCGTCGTCTCAAATCCAATGGCGAAGAAAACCACCTGCTTGTCGGGATTGGCGCGCGCAATCTTCAGGCAGTCAAGCGGCGAATACACAATGCGGACATCGCCGCCCGCAGACTTGATGGTGAACAGGTCACCCGAGGAGCCAGGTACGCGCAGCATGTCTCCAAACGAACAGAAAATTACGTCTGGGCGCTTTGCAATTGCATGCGCCTTATCGATCATCTCCAGCGGAGTGACGCATACCGGACAGCCCGGCCCATGCACCAGTTCGATGCCCTCGGGCAGCAGATAATCAATTCCGTTTTTCACAATCGAATGGGTCTGTCCGCCGCAGACCTCCATGATTACCCAGGGCTTGGTCTGGATGCGCCGAATCTCATCGACCAGCCTCGCCGCAATTTTGCCGTCACGATATTCGTCGAGATATTTCACGCCGCCTCCTTCTGGGGTGGGCCCGCGTCCGATTCCTCAATTTCAGGTACGTCCAGCTCCGTTAACTGGTCCAACTCCATCAGCGCCTGATAGGTGCGGCGCGCCTCTTCCTCGTCCACGCGGCTGATGGCGAAGCCCACATGCACCAGCACATAGTCGCCAGCCTGTGTCTCGGGCACATATTCAAGACAGGCGTCGCGCGTGACGCCTCCAAATTGCACGCGGCCCATTTGCATTCCGCCTTTGGTAAACGTCTCAATCACCTTGCCGGGAATCGCGAGACACATAATTCAGCCCTTCTGACACAGCATTTCGTTGGCGATGACCGCCTGCCCCAGAGCGACTCCTCCGTCGTTGGGCGGGACCAAAGCGTGGAGAAAAACTTCAAAGCCGTCGCGGCGCAAACCGGTGGCGGCGCGTTCGAGCAGGATCCTATTCTGAAAAACGCCGCCGCTCAGGCACACGCGGTTCAGCCCCTCCATTCGCCGGATCCGCGAACAGGCCTCCGAAATCACGGCGGCCACGGTGTTATGAAAGCAAGCGGAAATGTGGCCGGCGGATTTTCCCAGAGTGATGTCCCGTGCAATCGCCTCGATTGCCGGACGCATATCAACCTGCATCGGGTCCGCGTCATCGACGCAGAAGGCGTAGCTGCTCTCGATTCCCGGAAGCGCGGCGGATTCCAGCGCGATGGCTGCCTGCCCCTCAAAACTCACTTCATCCCCCAACCCCACCATCGCCGCCACGGCGTCGAACAAGCGCCCGCATGAAGAGGTTTCTGTTGTCTGGATGCGCCGAGCCATCATCGCGTCTGCCAGCGCAATCTTTTTTTCTGAGATGCGCTTCGGAAATTGCAGCGAGTCCGGCAACGGCGTGTTCCCCAGCGCGTCTCGCAGGTAGCTCAGGGCCATGCGCCACGGCTGGCGAACCGCCGCGTTGCCTCCAGGCAACGGCACGTATCGCAAATGCGCGCGCCGCTCGAACCCGGCAAACCCGGCAACCAGAAATTCGCCGCCCCATATCCTGCCGTCGGTCCCGTAGCCGGTACCGTCGAGGGCGACGCCGATCACCTTGCCCCTCAGGTGGTTCTCGGCCATGCAGCTTGCAATATGCGCGTGGTGGTGCTGGACCCCGATCTTTTGCTCCACGGGCAGGCTGCGCGCGAAGCGGCTGCTCATGTAATTCGGATGGAGATCGTACGCTACGGCGCGGGGATCCACGCGAAACAGCTTTTGCAGGTTGGCCAGCGTTTCCTCGAAAAAGCGCAGAGTTTCGTAATTTTCAAGGTCGCCGATGTGCTGGCTGAGAATGGCATAACTGCCCTTCGTGAGGCAGAAGGTATTTTTCAACTCCGCGCCGCACGCCAGCAACTCGCGCAGCGGCATTCCCAGGTCCACGGGCTGCGGCACGTATCCGCGCGAACGGCGAAGCACGCGCTCCCGGCCCTCGAAGGTTCGGACCACGGAGTCATCGGCGCGCATATAAATGTCGCGATTGTGGAGCAGAAACCAGTCGGCCACCGGCTCCAGGCGCTGCCAGGCTTCCGCGTTCGAGGTGACAATCGGCTCCTCGCTGAGATTGCCGCTGGTCATCACCAGCGCCGGAAACTCCGGCGGCCTCTGCGGCGAATCGCTGAATAAAAGGTAGTGCAGCGGCGTGTACGGCAGCATCACTCCAATGGAGTCGTTCCCTGGAGCAATTTCAGGTGCGATTGCGCCGGAAAGGCCCGTGTCCGGGCGCCGCTCTAAAATCACAATCGGTCTGCGCGGGCTCTGCAACGCCGCCCGATCGGCTTCAGTCACGACACAAAAGGACTCGACCGCGGCAAGGTCGCGCGCCATCACGGCAAAAGGCTTGTCGCTGCGGCGCTTGCGCTGGCGAAGCAGGCGGACTGCCTCGTCGTTTCGCGCATCGCAGGCCAGCAGGAAACCGCCCAGTCCCTTGACCGCCACCAGTCTGCCATCGCGCAGCAAATCTCGAACCTTGCGCAGCGTCGAAAGGGAAGAGCCCTTCGCAGCGGAGAAATCATTCGCATCGGGAAATCGGGAGCCGCGCTTCACCAGCAGAACGCTCGGTCCGCAGACCGGACAGGCATTCGGCTGGGCATGGAACCGCCGGTCCGCCGGGGCCTCGTATTCCGCGCGGCAAAGCTCGCACATCCGGAAGCCCGCCATGGTCGTCTTCGGGCGGTCGTAGGGAATGTCCTGAACGATGGTGTAGCGCGGGCCGCAGTTGGTGCAGTTGGTGAAGGGATAACCGAACCGCCGGTTTGCCGGGTCGCCGAAGTCGCGCCAGCAATCGTCGCAGGTCGCCACATCGGGCGAAATTAGGACGAACGCATCCTCTTCCGCCACGCTCTCTCGGATCGTGAATCCGGTTTCTTCCACTGCGGGAAGCCGGGTCAATGTGATGTCTGTAATTTGCGAAAGCGGCGGCGGATCGCTTCGCAGGACGTGCAGGAACCGCTCAATCTCCTGCTCCGCGCCTTCAATTTCAATCGTGACCCCGGAAGAAGAGTTCAGGACGTAGCCCGATAAATCCAGCGAACGCGCCAGGTTATAAACGAAGGGACGAAAGCCCACGCCTTGCACAATGCCGCGAACGAAAATCTTTTTGCGCAGCATCGGCAGAGAGGGCGTGGTTGCCACGAAATCACCGTTTACGCGCGGCAGAGGCAAGTCTTGCAAATCCGCAGCCGCATGGAAGACGTACGTGTGCAGAAAAGCCGGAGCGCCGATCTTGCGATTCGCTCAGGCTGCAAATTCGTTTCTCCGACCAGTGAGCATAGCACCTGCCATCGGACGCCGGCGCGTATTGCTGTTCATGCAATGAAACTCGCGCAGCATCCACTTCAGGTTTTGAGTTCCAAGTGATCGAAGCGCCTCCACTTATAAATTGCGACGGAGAGAATCCAGCTCATCGCAAAAATCCCGACGATCCAATAGCCGAGCGTGCCGAAGTGATCGTTCAGCCCGCGAATCGCAGCCCAGAAGCTTCCCGTCCAATGGAATTGTCCCGCCAGCATCCCGAGCACCTCGATGCCGCCGATGGCGAACGCCACAACAATCGACACCAGCGTGATGGTGATGTTGTAGTAGAGCTTGCGGATGGGCTTCACAAAGGCCCAGCCATACGCGCCCAGCATCAGGATGTTGTCGGTCGTATCAATGAGGGACATGCCGGCGGCGAAAAGGGCAGGGAAGACCAGAATGGACCAGAGCGACAATCCCTTCGAGGCTTCCGCGGCGGAGATACCCAGCAGTCCGATTTCCGTGGCCGTGTCGAAGCCGAGGCCGAACAAAACGCCCAGCGGATACATATGCCAACTGCTCCGGATCATCCGGAAAACGGGGCGAAACAGTCGCGCCAGAAAGCCGCGATTGCCGAGCAGCAGGTCAAGGTCTTCCTCGACATAAGGCTCTCCACGCCGGACGCGCTGGAACGCCCGGTACACGGAAACGAGAATGACCAGATTGATGATGGCGATTGCGAAGAGAAAAATGGCCGATACCAGCGTGCCGATCACGCCTCCGATCTCACGCGCGGCGTTCATGCGGCCTTGAAGCGCAAGCGCGGTTCCGGCAATGGCAATCGAGCCCAGCACCACCACGGTGGAGTGGCCGAGCGAAAACATGAATCCCACGGCGACGGGGCGCTTGCCCTCCTGCACCAGCTTGCGGGTGACGTTATCGATGGCGGCGATATGGTCCGCGTCCACGGCGTGTCGAAGGCCAAAGCTGTACGCCAGCAGCGCGGTTCCCAGCAGCACCGGATTCAGGCGAAACGCGAAAAATGCCCAGAACCAGGCCGCCAGGTTGAAGAGCAACAGTACGCCATAGATGCCGAGAATCCGGGACCGGGTGGCGCCCCGCGTCGCGCTTGCGCAGAGTCCGAGAGAGCTTGGCATCGAAGACTAAGATGCGCGCCCGTTCGCGGCAGTGCATATTGAATTTCGGTGGAGTTATGGTGCGCCCAGAAAGACTCGAACTCCCGACCCGCTGATCGGAATTGTGCTACGCACTTGCGTAGCGCCCGGCGGTATTATGGCGAAAGCTCAAACTTGAAGCACGTCCCCTTCGCGGGCGACCAGCAGGTACAGGGCGGGGTTCACGAAGAATCCCAGCAGGAGCGGCCAGACCAGTCCCGCCACGATGACGATGGCGAAGGGCTTCTGGCTGTCCGATCCGATGCCGGTGGAAAGTGCGGCGGGGAGCAGCCCGAGGCAGGCCACCATGGCTGTCATCATGATGGGACGCAACCGCATCAGCGCGGCCTCGCGGGTCGCGGTGCGAATGTCCATGCCTTCCAGGCGAAGCTTGTTGATGAACGAAACGAGGATTACGACCACCTCGACCGATACGCCCATAAGCGCGAGCAGTCCGAGCACGGAGGAGACGCTGAATGGAGTATCGCTCAGCTTAAGCGCGATAAGCGCGCTCACCGGCTCCGTCATAATGACTCCCAGCGCGATGGCGGCGGGGAACTTGAAATTTCCATACAGAGCAAACAGGATCATGAAAATGCAGACGACCGCGAGCGGGAGAATAACCTCCAACTGTGCCTTTGCCGCGAGAAACTGGCTGTACTCGCCGCCCCAGGTCATGCGGTAGCCCGGAGGAAGATGGACAACCTGGTTGACAGCCTTCTGGCCCGCTTCGACGGCGCTCGCAAGATCGCGTCCTTCAACGCTGTACTGGACGCCGATATACCGTGAGTTGTTTTCGCGGTAAATGAACGACGCGCCATTTCCTTGCTGGATGTTCGCCAATTGGCTCAGCGGAATCTGCTCCCCGTCCGGTGCGCCCACCAGCAGGTTACCGATGGCATTGGCGCTGCTGCGGAACTGAGGCTGCATGCGGACGACCAGGTCAAAGAGCTTTTCGCCCTGGATCACCTGGGTTACGGCCTGTCCGCCAACTGCCGCGGAGATCACAGCTTCGACATCGGAAACATTGATTCCGTAACGGGCGATCTTGTCGCGATCCACGTCGATCAGCAAACTGGGTTGCCCAAGCTCGCGAACTACAGTCAGGTCGGTAAATCCGGGGATTTTGGCCAACGTATTTTTGATCTTGATGGCGTTGCTCTGGAGCACCTGCAGGTTTCCGCCATAGACTTTAACGGCGAGCGAGCTTTTCAACCCGGTCAAGGCTTCATCCACGGCGTCTTCCGCAGGCTGGGTGTAGTTGAAGACGATACCAGGGAAGGCGGTCAGTTTCTGATTGATGGAAGCGATCAGCTTGTCTTTGGTGTCGGTATCGCCCTTCCAGGACTTGTCTCCATAGGGCTTGAGACCGACATAAAATTCGCAGTTGAAGAAGCCGGTGGCGTCCGTGCCGTCGTCAGGACGTCCCAACTCGGAGCCGACGACCGTGACCTGCGGATAGGACATGAGGATTTTGCGAATCTGAGGCGCGATGCTGCTGGCCTTCTCATAGGAGATGGTGTAGGGCATGGTGGCGCGGACCCAGAGCGCTCCTTCGTCGAGATGCGGCATGAACTCACCGCCGATGGAAGGAATCAGAAACAGGGTGGCGGCGAAGATCACGGCGGTGATGGCCACGATCAGTTTGGGATGATCGAGAGCCAGGTCCAATCCCCGGGCATACAGCTTTTTGATCCATTCGAAAATGGGGTTTTTACGATCGTGCACCCCGTTCCTGAACCAATAGGACGCAAGAACCGGAACCAGAGTAAGGGTGAGGATGAGCGCGCCGACGATGGCAACCGACATCGTTTCGGCCATAGGATGAAAGAGTTTTCCCGAAGGGCCGCTGAGCGCGTAGATGGGAAGATAGCCGGTGAGGATGATGGCTACGGAATAGAAAATTGGCCGGTCAACGTCTTTGGCGGCAAGCAGGATGACTTCATGCAGCTTGTAGCTCTGGCCTTCGCGCAGCGCAAGCTCACGATAAATGTTCTCCACCATGACGACCGTGCCGTCGATGATGATGCCGAAGTCGATGGCTCCGAGGGAGAGCAGATTGGCGGCTCCATTTTGTGCGTGGAGCACGATGAATGCGAATAACAGCGCCAGCGGAATGGTGAGCGCAGTGATGACGGCGGCCCGGACGCTGACCAGAAAGAACATCAGGACGATCAGGACAAGAATCATGCCGTGGACGAGGTTGTGTTCCACGGTATGGGTGGTGAGTTGGATGAGGTCGCTTCGGTCGTAATAAGGATGAACTTTGACGTCCGGCGGCAGAATGTTTTGATTCAGGTCTTTGGTCTTGGCTTCGACCGCCTTGAGGACGGTCTGGGTCTGCTCGCCGCGGCGCATCATAATGACGCCCTCGACCGCATCGTTGTTGTGCTGGAAGCCAAATTCGCCGAGGCGCGGCGCGTGGCCGATTACAACGCTGCCGACGTCCTTGACCTTGACGGGCACGCCATTTTTGCTGCCGACCACGATATTTCCGATGTCCTGGACATCGCGCACCAGCCCGATGCCGCGCACGTAGTAAAACTGTCCGCCCTGGGAGTAGAATCCGCCGCCGGCATTGGAGTTATTCGCTTGTAACGCGGCCGTCACCTGCGGAACGGTCAGGTGGTAGCTGTAGAGCCGGGCCGGATCAAGCTGGACCTGATACTGCATGGTTGTCCCGCCAAAGCCGGAGTCGTCGGCCACGCCGGGTACTGAGCGGTATGCCCGTTCCACGGTCCAGTCCTCAATCGTTTTCAATTCCTGCGGGGTGCGATCGGGGCTCTCCAACACATACCGGTAGATCAGGCCGCTGGGGCTGAACAGAGGCGCCATGGAAGGCGTGACTCCGGCGGGCAGATTGGCCTGTGCGATTCGCTGGAAAACAATCTGGCGTGCAAAATAGTCGTCGGTATTGTCCTTGAAGGTCAGGATGAGGTCGGAAAGGCCATAGAGCGAGATGGACCGCATGATGACCATGTTCGGGACGCCATTCATTTCCAGCTCGAGAGGAAGCGTAACCAGCCGCTCAACTTCTTCCGCCGCGTGCCCTGGCCATTGCGTAATCAACTCAACCTGAGGAGAAGAAAGATCAGGGTAGGCGTTGACCGGCATGCGCTGGAAGGAAACGATTCCAGCCGCAGCAATCATCCCGGTTAACATCAGGACCAGAAAACGCTGATGCAGCGCAGCTTTTACGATTCGATGGATCATTCGACTTTCCGCGCCACGGTCTTTCTCATAGTTCCTGGTAGAAGTTCGGTTATCGGGTCCTATCGTTGCAGCGAATTCTCGAACTGCACGAACAGACTGCCATCTGCAATAAAGCGATCACCGGGGTTCAGTCCCGAGGTAATCTGCGTTTTCCCCTGCTGGCTCTCGCCCAGGGCGACGGAACGCCTGCCGAACCGGCCTCCGGAAGTTTCGACGTAAACGAATGGCTGGTTTTCGGAATCCCGCAAAACCGCCGCGTCAGGCACGGCGATGGCGTTTCGCACAACTCCAGCGTTCACCATGGCCGTCACATACATATCCTTCTTGAGTTTGTCTCCAGGATTGGGGGTTTCAATGCGCGCCTGGAGAGTGCGGGTGTTGGGGTCCAACGCGGGCGCTATATAAGAAATATGCCCATGAAAAATTTCGGGATAGGTGTCGGTTTGAATCGCCACCGTGTCTCCCACATGCACGTAAGGCAGGTCTTTTTGATAAACATTGACGAGCACCCAAACCTTGCTCGTGTCGGAGATAGTGAAGCACTGCGTGGCGCCGGTCTGGAGAAGCTGTCCGGCGGAAACATTCTGCTCGACCACTTCTCCGTCGATGGGAGCGCGCACCGGCGCCTCGAAGGAGGGAGACGACTTGAGCAGCGAATCAGGATCGGCGAC
>JBAUHD010000337.1:0-2318 GCA_049680085.1 Acidobacteriaceae bacterium | reverse complement strand
CCAAGGGCGTGAAGGAGCCGGGCATTGACGACCAGTTCGGATCGCTCTATGACTTCCTGCTGAAAAACGGCGGCCAGTCCACGGTGGCGCAGTACGGGATTCAGCCCATCGGCGCGGAGCTTTCGCGCACTTACGACGGAGGCGTGGAGCAAAGTTTGTTCAGCCAGCGGGTGACGCTGCGTGCAACTTACTTCCACAACGAATTTGGAAACCAGATCGAGTATGTCCCGGCGAGCGTGGTTCCGGCGCTTCTGCCACAGCTTACGCCAGCCGAGCAGCAGTCGCTTCAGAATTTTCTGAACAGCCAGGGCGCGTATTCGCTCACGCTGAACTCGATGGCGTTTCGCGCGCAGGGGTTGGAGGCTGAGCTTGAGTACGGGCTGGGCCGCAACATTTTTGTGCGCGGCGGATACACCTATCTGGATGCGGTGGTCCAGCGTTCGTTTTCGTCAAGCGCGCTGGGGCCAATCTACAATCCGCTATTCCCAACCATTCCCATCGGAGACACTTCGCCGCTGCGGGGCGCGCGCCCGTTCCGGCGTCCGGCGCATACCGGCTTCACCACCGTGACCTACGACGGGAAGCTCTTCAGCATTGTTGGGACCGGAGCATACGCCAGCCGCAGCGATGACTCGACGTATCTCGGCTATGGCACGCCGAGCGGCGACAACTCGCTGCTGCTGCCCAATCGGAATCTCGACCACGGCTACGCGAAGATTGACCTCGGCGGGACGCTGCATGTGAACTCGTGGTTCGGCGTGTACGGCCAGCTAAATAATTTGTTAAGCCAGCAGCACATCAGCCCGATTGGCTATACGTCGCTGCCCGCCAACGTGCGGGTGGGGGTGCGCTTTACTCTGGGGCACTTGCCGAAGGGCAAGTAGAAAACCGGGCACATCCAGCGCATGAGTCAGCGCCCGATGTGCCTGTGTCATGCAGCGAGCCGGCCCAACGCCGAGAGCACGAGGCGCGCGGTGGATTCTCCGTGGCCGTGCGCGCTGGGCAAGAGCACATCTCCGGCTCCAAGGACGATGAAATACGCGAGGACGAGCATGATAGCGAGGGCCACGCCGGCGAGCAGGACGATGAGGAGAAAATTCGGCCCCTTCGGAAGAACCTGGTAGCTGGCTGGAGAAGGCAGATCGGACATAGTGAGTGGGATGCCGAAACTGGCCAGGGCGCTTTCCGTTTCAGCCGGACGAAGCGTTGTGTCCCACGCATAACGCATGGGAGGAATTCAACGCGGCCTGCGTTCTGCACTGAGGCGAGCCGGCGCGACGGAGATTGCGCCTGACGTGAATTGCGGCGGCCCTTACGCCCGCCGCAATTCGTTCCCGCCCATGCGCACGCTGACGACCTTGGAGACGCCCGGCTCCTGCATGGTGACGCCGTAGATCATGTCGCCGGCAGTCATCATTTTCTTGGAGTGCGTCACGATGATGCACTGCGTGGTCACGGACATTTCGCGCAGCATCTCCGAGAGGCGTCCGACGTTGGTTTCGTCGAGCGGCGCGTCCACTTCGTCGAGCACGCAGAAGGGGCTGGGCTGATAGCGGAAAATGCCGACCAGCAGCGACAGCGCGGTGAGAGCCTTTTCTCCGCCGGAGAGCAGCAGGACGTTCTGGAGTTTTTTGCCCGGCGGCTGGGCCACGATGTCGATGCCGCTGTCCACCGCATTCTCTTCGTCGGTGAGCCGCATGAAGGCCTGACCGCCACCGAAGAGGCTGGCGAAGGTGACGGCGAAGTGCTCATTGATGCGGGCGAAGGCCTCGTCGAATTTGGTGCGGGAAATCTGGTCGATTTCCTTGATAGTCGCGTGCGTGTTCTCGATGGAGTCGAGCAGGTCTTTGCGCTGCGTTTCCAGAAACTCGTGACGCTGCGCGGTTTCCTTGTACTCTTCGAGCGCCATCATGTTGACCGGGCCCATGGATTCGAGCTTCTGTTTCAACCCTCGGCAGGCTTCGTCCTCGGTACTGAGCGTTTCACCTTCGATGCGCGCGACTTCGGAATCGGCGCGGAGGACGGCGGCCTCCGCGCCGAGATCGTTGACGCAGGTTTCTTCAAGGTGCGCTAGTTCCGAAGCCAGCGTTGCGCCGCGCGTGCTGCGTCCGGTGCGGGCTTCGCGCAGGGCATCGGTTTCGGCGCGGAGGATCTTGAGTTGCGCTTCCATTTCCGAGAGTTGAGCGCGTAGCTGTGCGGCCTCTTCCGTGAGGCGCGCGACTTCGGCGAGGGCCTGCTCGCGCGTGGCAGCGAGGCGTTCGCAGTCGGCGGCAAGCTGCTCGTTTTCGCGGGCGCGCTGCCACTGCTCGGCGCCGGCG
>JBAUHD010000336.1:0-2242 GCA_049680085.1 Acidobacteriaceae bacterium | reverse complement strand
ATGTCGTCGAACTTGACGGCGTGAAAGCTGAAGTGCTGGCAGCGCGAGCGGATAGTCTGTGGAATGTCCTCGGGCTGCGTCGTCGCCATCATGAAGACGATGTGGTCGGGCGGTTCCTCCAGCGTCTTCAGCAGCGCGTTGAAGGCCGCGTCGGTGATCTGATGCGCTTCATCAAGAATGTAGATTTTGAAGCGGTCGCGCGCCGGGCGATAGCGGGCAGCTTCGCGCAGCTCGCGGATTTCATCAATGCCGCGGTTGGTTGCGGCGTCGATCTCGATCACGTCCACGGCGTTCCCGGCGCGAATCTCCGTGCAGGAATCGCACACGCCGCAAGGCTCCGGCGTAGGCCGCTCGGCGGAGCCTATTTCCGTCCGGCAGTTGAGCGCCATGGCCAGAATGCGCGCAATGGTCGTTTTGCCGATGCCGCGATGGCCGGAGAAAATGTACCCGTGAGCCACGCGGTCCTGCGCCAGCGCGTTGAGCAGCGTGCGGGTAACGTGGTCCTGTCCAATCACGTCAGAAAAGCGCTGCGGGCGGTACTTGCGAGCTAGAACCTGATATGCCATGCGAAAGATTGATTGTATCGGGTGCGGGGACTTCAGGAGTACTCAATTGGATTTGACGGATTTGCTTCCTGAAAGGGGAGTCGTTTTTACCGCTGGCGCTCGAGCGTGAAAGCGGATGGAAAATTTACGGCGTCTGGTGAACGCGCCCCTTGGCTTTGCGATTCGCCGCGCGCGCCCGCCGCCGCAATTCTTCCGGTGAATACATCGACTTCCTGCAGTTCGCGGCGCCGCAGTTGCAGGCGGCCTCGTCATCGTCTCCGTCGTAGAGGTTGTAGTCGTAGGTAAGTTCTTCTCCGGCGGCGATCTGGCGGATGGCCTTGATCCAGACGCGCCCGCGAACCTCATCCGTCTCGCAATTGGGGTCGCAGGAGTGGTTGAGGAACATGGCGATGCCGTGTCCGTCGATTACCCTCGATCCGTCCCCGATTCCGAAGAGATAGGTGGTGGGAGAGTGCTCGTACTTAGCGTCGGCCTGTTCCTTGGTAATACGCGGGCCGGTGTATTCGACGATGCGAGCGCGATCTTTGATGGGGCCGGTGGTGTAACATCCGGCGGCGTGGATAGCGGAGGAGCGAATGATGAGAGCCATGGCGTTTTCCGCGAGTATAGCAATTTCGATGCGGGACATTTTGCGGGCGGGGACGGTCTAAACTGGAGGGAGAGATGCGGATTCGGTATTCCATTCTGGCAGTACTGTGCGCGGGGGCCTGTGCGTTCGGGCAGCAGCCCGCGCCCAAGGCGCCACAGCCCAATGCGCCGTCCTCTGAGCCGGAGAAAACTTGTAACTGGCAGGCGGCCAGGGGCTCGTCGGGACCGTGGAAGTCAACCAGCACCTGCGAGCCGCCCCGGAACAATCAGAACACGCCTACCCTCACACCTCATGCGGATTCCGCGCCGCAACAAAAGCAATCGTCGCAGCAGGCCAATCCCTTTCCCGAAGCGCAGTCGCAGAAGGCGGCGGAGGCGGCGAATGCTGCGAAGAGACCTTCGGGTTCGTCCAGCCATGTGGACATGAAGCGCTTCGACGCTCCGGCGGGGAGCGAGGCGCGCATCTCGAATGGCGAGGGCGGGTATGTTCACGACCCGCAACTCGGGGCCAAGGACGTGCGGGTGGGTGATTTTTATCTCCAGACCAGGGACTACAAGGGCGCGTACGACCGGTTTTTGGAAGCGACGCGGGTCGCTCCGGAAAACGGCCAGGCGGTGTTTGGGCTGGCTGAGGCGGCGCGCGGACTGCGCCGGACGCAGGAAGCGGTGACGAATTACACCGTCTATCTCCAGGCGTTTCCGGACGGGAAGAAGGCGAAGGACGCGCAGAAAGCGCTGAAGGAATTGAGTTCGGCGAAGAGGTAGAGCGCTCAGCGGAAGAATCCCAGATACCAATAAATCAGCCGCTGCCCGTTGAAAGTGGCGTAAATGGCGGCGGCGCAGAGAAACGACCCGAAGGGCAGGGCCATGGTTGCGTCCACTTTCCGGCGTGCGGCGCTGAGAATGATTCCGTAGACTGCGGCGGCGACGACTCCTAAAAGCAACACGAGCACGCCCTGGGTAGGGCCGAGCCATGCGGCGATCAGGGCGAGCAGTTTGGCGTCTCCAATGCCCATGCCGGCGCGGCGGCGCAGAAGCCAGTAGACACCGGCGACGGCGAGCAGGAGTCCGGCAAAGGTGGCGGCCCA
>JBAUHD010000335.1:0-2126 GCA_049680085.1 Acidobacteriaceae bacterium | reverse complement strand
TTCTTCGCCGCCACCATAATCTGCGCGCCACGATATCGCTCGTCGTTCAACTCAAAATTCTTGTCCTGCCGCCAGTCGAAGAACAGAAATTCTCCGTAGCCGGTGCGCTCAATGCGCTTCAAAAATTGCTTGGGGATAATCTGGTCCGTGTCCACGTTCACGCGGTCCAGCGGCATCACTCCTGAAGTAAGCGTGCGAAAAGACTGCATTACGCCGTCACCTCTTCCTTTCTGAATTCCCATGTCCGCACATCGGTAAAGTGGCCGGTAATGGCCGCAGCGGCCGCCATCATGGGACTCACCAGATGCGTCCGTCCGCCGCGCCCCTGGCGGCCCTCAAAGTTGCGGTTGCTGGTCGAAGCGCAGCGCTCGCCCGGCTGCAAAATATCGGGATTCATGCCCAGGCACATCGAGCATCCCGGCTCGCGCCACTCAAATCCCGCCGCGCGAAAAATCTCGTCCAACCCTTCGCGCTCCGCCTGCGCCTTCACCTTCTGCGACCCAGGAACCACCATCGCCCGCACCTTCGCGCTCACATGATGTCCGGCAACCACCTTCGCCGCCGAACGCAGATCCTCAATGCGCGCGTTCGTGCACGACCCAATAAACACGCGGTCAATCGCGACTTCATCCATCGGCGTACCCGCCTTCAGGTCCATGTACTCCAGCGCCCGCTCAAAGCCGCGCCGGTCCGCATCCGACTTCGCCGCCGCCGGATCAGGCACCACATCCGTCACCGGAATCACCATCCCCGGACTTGTGCCCCACGTCACATACGGAGCCAGCTCAATCGCCGGAATCACCAACTCGCGGTCATACTTCGCACCTTCATCGCTGGCCAGTTTGCGCCACTCACTCACGGCCTTGTCCCAGTCCGCGCCCTGCGGAGCAAATTGCCGCCCCTTCAAATACGCAAACGTCGTCTCATCCGGAGCAATCATTCCCGCCCTCGCCCCGGCCTCGATGCTCATGTTGCACACCGTCATCCGGCCTTCCATCGAGAGCGACCGAATCACCGAGCCCGCGTACTCAATCACGTAACCCGTCGCGCCGTCCGTGCCGATGCGCCCAATGATTCCCAGCGTCACATCCTTCGCCGTCACCCCTTCGGGCAGGTCACCCTCCACGGAGATGCGGAACGTTTTCGGCTTCGACTGCGGCAAACACTGCGTCGCCATCACGTGCTCGACCTCAGATGTCCCGATGCCAAACGCCAGCGCGCCAAACGCGCCATGCGTCGAGGTATGCGAATCGCCGCAGACAATGGTCATCCCCGGTTTCGTCAACCCAAGCTCCGGCCCAATGATGTGGACAATGCCTTGCTCCGGCGAGTCGATGTCGTAAAGCTTCACGCCGAACTCCGAGCAGTTTTTCCGCAGGGTGTCGATCTGCTTCGCCGCAATTGCGTCGTCAATGTGCGCGCGCCCCGCCAGCGTGGTCGGAACATTGTGGTCAATGGTTGCCACCGTGCGGTCGGGTCGCCGCAGTTTGCGCCCAGCCAGCCGCAGCCCTTCAAACGCCTGCGGCGACGTCACTTCATGAACCAGGTGCAGATCGATGTAAAGCAGCGCCGGCTCGTTCGCCGGCTCCGCGACCAGATGCGATTCCCAGACTTTTTCAAACAATGTCTTCGGCTTGTTCGCCATTTTTCTCTACTCCCATCTAAAAATCGGCGTCATCCTGAGCGGAGACGCGCTTTTTGCGCGTCGCAGTCGAAGGACCTGCGGTTCGTCCGCTCCACCTCCGACTGTCGGTTCAAGGGGTTTTCTTTCCCCTTTCCCCAGTCCTAAACCGCGTGCAAGGCGTGGCGCTGGTCGATTAATTCGCTCAGCACCTGATGCACCTGCCTGCCCATCTCCTGCGTTGAGACGCCCTGCTGCCCGCGCACCAGGTCCGCCGTGCGGTACCCGTGCTCCAGCACTTTGCGAACCGCCGTTTCCACCGCCTGCGCATCCTGCTCCAGCTTCGCCGAATGGCGCAGCACCATCGCCGCCGTCAGAATCGCGCCCAGCGGATTTGCAATCCCCTTGCCCGCGATGTCCGGAGCCGACCCATGCACCGGCTCATACAAATTCACCGCGCCGCCCACCGTCGCCGACGGCAGCATGCCGAGCGATCCGGTAATCA
>JBAUHD010000334.1:0-6685 GCA_049680085.1 Acidobacteriaceae bacterium | reverse complement strand
TTCTATCGCCGGGTTGTGGGATTGAGCGCGTTCGAGTATTTCGGAAAGCGCTTTGGGCGTGCTGTCCGCTCGTATTCCTCGCTGGCCTTTGCCGCCGGTCACTTCTCCAAGATGGGGTTTGTGATTTATCTGCTGGCGCTCACGGTGAGCCAGGTGACGGGATGGCGCGTCAGCACCATGGTGATCGCGCTGGGCGCGGTCACCGTGGTGTACACGCTGATTGGCGGTCTCGAAGCGGTGATGTGGAGCGACGTGCTGCAGGGCTTCCTGCTGGCGGTGGGCGTCTTCGTCGCCGTCGGCTATCTGCTCTTCTCGCCGCAATCGCAACCCGTGGCCATGCTTCACATGATTGCCGCGCACCACAAGACAAGCCTGGGCAGCTTCAAGCTGAATTTGCACGAGCCCACGTTCTGGGTGCTGGCGCTCTACGGAGTCTTCTTCTACCTACAGAAATATACGGCGGACCAGACCGTGGTGCAGCGCTATCTGGCGGCGCGCACCGACCGCGAAGCGTTGCTGGGCACGGGGATGGGCGCGCTGCTGTGTGTCCCGGTGTGGGCGGCCTTCATGTTTATCGGCAGCCTGCTGTGGGCGTTTTATCACCTTCCGGGGAACCATGCGCCGACAGGTATGAGCACGCCGGACCAGATATTTCCGCACTTTCTGATGACGCAGATGCCGCCGGTGGCCTCGGGCGTCTTTCTGGCGGCGCTGTTCGGCGCGGCGATGTCCATGCTGGCGTCCGATATGAATTGCCTTGCGCTGATTCTGGTGGAGGACCATTACCGGATGTTTTTCCCGGGCAGCACCGACAAGCAGCGGCTGCGCATGGGTCGCATCATGGTGGTGTGCTGCGGCGCGCTGGCGGTTGGCGTTTCGTTGCTGCTGCGCGATGCGCATGGCGGCGTGCTCAAAGTCTATTACGCAGTGACAGCAGTGGTTGCCGGAGGACTGGCGGGGCTGTTCCTGCTGGCCTTCCTGATGCGCCGGGCCGGTCGAAAGGCCGCGTTGAGCGCGATTGGAATCAGCATGGCCTTTACGATCTACGCCACGCTCACGCTGGACAATGGCAAGTTTTTGAATCTCCACGGATGGAATTATCCGTGGCACGCGGACACGATTGGAGCGGTGGGCAGCATTCTGTTGTTCGTCGTCGGCGTGGTGTTCGCCATGATTTTCCCCGAGCCGCAGGGCTCAGGGGCTTCCCTCACACTGTGGCAGTGGCTGGAGGATCGGCGCGCCTCCGCTTTCAAGACTGAGGTTTCCATATCCGGGAGTAGACGATGAATCGATTGCAGACGCGAGTCCGGGCAAACGGCGACAGAACCCTTCTGGGCGCGGCCCTCTATTTTTATGACCCAATTTTTCTGGAGATTGCCGCCCATCTGGGCTACCAGGCGATCTGGATCGAGATGGAGCACGCGCACATCACGTTCGCCGAGGCCGCCGACCTATGCCGCATGGCTGCCGGAAGCGGAATGCTCACCATGATTCGCATTCCGGACACGCGCCGGGAAAATGTGCTGAAGGCGGCGGAGTGCGGGCCGGACATGATCGATGTCCCCATGATCAACACACCGCAACAAATTCACGAACTGATAAAGTATTCGCGGTTTGCCCCGGTGGGCGAACGTGGATTTTTCAGCGTGTCGCGCGCGGTGAAGTACGGGCTGGTAGACAATGTTCCGGACGAGCAGCAGCAGCTCAACAGCGACCTCTGCCTGATGGCGCAGATTGAAACGGTGGAGGCGCTGGACCGGCTGGAGGAGATCGCCGCGGTGCCGGGAGTGGACCTCTTCACCGGACCCGCCGATCTTGCCGCCAGCATGGGATTTCCGGGGCAGCCTTCGCATCCGAAGGTGATGGCGGCGGCGCGGCGGATTATCAAAACGGCGCGGCAGCACGGCAAGACGGTTTCTTCAGCTTGCGGGCGCGGGGACATGGCGCAATGGCTCGAACTTGGGCTTGATCTTCTGTTCATCACCAATGACATTACGTGTCTGAAGTCCGCAGCGCAGGCGACGTTACGGGAGGCAAAGACTTTGCTGGGCGAAACGGAAACACGCGTGGAAACGGCGGGATGAGAATCATCACGCTGCATCAGCCGGAGCGCCTGGTTTTTGGAAGCGGGTGCCTCGCGGAATGCGGGGAGCATCTGCGCGCAACCACGCGCGGGCCGGCGCTGATCGTGACATCGCCGTCGAACAGGCGATATGCGGAGGCGCTTGCGGAGCGCCTGCCCGGCGCGCATATCGACGACAGCATTCGCGCCGAGCCTACGGTCTCCATGTTTCGCGCGCTGCTGGACCGGGCGAAGCGGATCACCCCGGAGGTGGTGGTTGGCGTAGGTGGTGGAAGTCCTCTGGATGCGGCGAAGCTCGTTGCCGCGCTTGCTCGAAGCGAGCAGGGCATTGAGGAGGTCTTCGGCATCGGCAAATTACAGGGCCGAACGACGCGGCTGATCTGTCTTCCTACATCGGCGGGAACCGGGAGCGAGGTTTCCCCCAATGCCATTCTGCTGGACGAAAGCGAGCGGCTGAAGAAGGGCGTCATCAGCCCGTTCCTGGTCCCGGATGAAGCGTGGATCGATCCCGCGCTCGCCTGCACAGTCCCGCCCGCTGTTACGGCGGCGACGGGGCTGGACGCTCTGACGCACTGCATCGAGGCCTATGCTAATAACTTCGCGCATCCGCTTGTGGACGGCTATGCGCTCGACGGCATCGGGCGCATCGTCGGCTCGCTGCTGACGGCGGTGCGGGAGCCGGAAAACCTGCGCGCGCGCGAAGAGATGGCGCTGGGCAGCCTGAACGGCGGGCTGTGCCTGGGGCCGGTGAATACGGCGGCGGTCCACGCGCTGTCCTATCCGCTGGGGAGTTGGTTCCACATACCGCACGGACACGCGAATGCCCTGCTGCTACCCCACGTGCTGCGGTTTAATCTGCCGGCCGCGGCGGAGCGGTATCGAGAGATTGCGCTTGCGATGGGAGTGGCCGGAGATGGCTCCGCGGAAGCGGTTGCGGGTGCGGGAATCCGGAGACTTTGCGATCTGATCGAGGGGACAGGTCTGGAGATGCGTATGTCGGCGCTCGGCATCCGTGAGGACGACATTCCGGCCATGGCCAAAGCGGCATGCGGCATCACGCGGCTGCTCAAGAATAATCCTCGCCCGGTCACGGTCCCCGATGCCGAGGCAATTTACAGGAGCGCAATGGAGGGGGCGGAGGCGGCTGCACGATGAAATGAGTCCTGTGCGCAGCGTGCCGCGGCAGTACTCACCGGTGCAAGCTTTCCCGGCAACTTCCGAAACTATAATGGTTCGTTCAGAGTCTTCTACTATGCCATCGAGCCTCACCCTCGCTCAATTAAGAGTCTTCGACGCAGTTGCGAAGAACAGCAGCTTTTCGCGAGCCGCTGAGAAGCTGAGCGTCAGTCAGCCATATATTTCAGGTCAGATTGCGGGTCTTGAAGCGCACCTGGGGGTTCCTCTTTTCAACCGGGTGGGCCGTCGCGCCTATTTGAGCGAGGCGGGGAAATTGCTTACCCCGTACGCTGAAAGCATTCTCAATACCTTGAATGAGGCGCGGCAATCACTACAGGATTATAGCGGCCTGGTCACCGGGCACCTGGTGATCGCCGCGAGCTCGACGCCGGGGACTTATCTGGCGCCCCGGCTTTTGGGGCAATTCCTGGCCGACTATCCTGGCGTGCAGATTACATTGCAGATTCTCGATCGGATGCAAGTGGAGCAAACGATTTTGAAACAGGAAGCCGAGATTGGGATCGTTGCCTCTCAGCCCGATTCGTCGGAGTTGTCGGTCGAGCCATTAGGTCTTGATGAAATGGTTCTGGTTGTCGGGTCCAACCATCCCTGGGTGAACCGGGCTTCCATCGATATTCACGAGCTTAGAGAGGAACGCCTGATTTCACGGGAGCGTACCTCGGGAACCCGCATCCGGGTAGATCAGGAATTCAGCAGGGTTGGCATCGAACCCCGCTCGATTCTGGAATTGACCAATACGGAAGCGATTAAGGAAGCAGTCGCGGCAGGGTTGGGTGTTGCATTTCTATCCGAGCGGGCGGTTCGCCACGAAATAACCTCGCAAAGGTTAATTGCTGTTCGCCTGATGGGGCAGAAGCTGACGCGGCCCATATGTCTCCTGATGCTCCAGGGAAGGAAACTAAGCACGGCCGCTAACATTCTCAGGAACCTGATCCTGGCTGATTTCCTCTCGTCCCAACATCGCTAAATGCCCTGCTTTTTGTAATCACACTCATAAGTAGCCAACGCCAAATCATTCGTACCCCACTTGTTATGCTCCTGGATATTTGTTAACGTCCGCCTAGTAACAACAAGTCACACAATTGTGAACAACAATTCACACGAATCCCTGGCATGACGCTGTATCTTCTGAAGCATTGGGATTCGCCTTATCCCGTATGGGATGAACGTGAATGGATACTTATATTTCAGTCATTAAACTTCGCCCACGAGTGGGTTGAAGGAGGCGGACTCAGTGATACGCAAAGCAACTATTTGTCTGGCAATCGCCCTTGCTTCATTGTTTTTCAGCATGAGTACAGCATTCGGGCAATTGAACACTGGAACAATTACAGGAGCTATTACTGACCCGAGTGGGGCAGTGGTTCCGAGCGCTAAAGTGAAAGTGTCAAACAACGCCACGGGGCTGGCCCGGACTACGCTCTCAACCTCATCCGGGCAGTACAGTCTCAGCTTTCTGCCGCCGGGCACTTATTCGCTATCGGCGGCCGCCAAGGGCTTTCAGACGGAAGCCCGAACGGGCCTGACCATCTCAGCAGGGCAGTTCGTAACCATGGATATACGCCTCAAGATTGGGCAAGCGTCGCAGACGGTCACTGTTTCTGGCGCTTCGTCTCAGTTGAATTACAGTAACCAGGAACAACGGGCGATACTCAGCGGCGAAGCTATCCATCAACTTCCTACACCGAAGGAAGATTGGACCTCACTTCTGTCCACCACCATGCCAGGAGTCCAAGGTTCCAGCGCTGCTGACAACAGTAGTATTTCCATGAATGGCTTGCCCCCCGCCGCAATGAACTTGACGGTAGACGGAATGAACGCCCAACCCGACCCGGAGACACCCAGCTTTAGCCTTGAGGGAGGCTTTCAAACCATCAATGTCATCAACACATCATCCATCGACCAGGTCATCGTCACCAAAGGAGTTGCGCCGGCGTCCGCGGGTAGCGGCATGGCCGGCAACGTCAACATCATCACGAAAGGCGGAACCAACCAATTCCACGGCAGCCTGTACGAGTTCAACCGCAATGCCGCATATAACGCCAGGAACCAGTTCGCCACGACCAAGCCGCCTTCCAATTTCAATCAATTTGGAAGCTCGCTCGGAGGTCCAGTCCTAAAAAATCGTCTCTTCTTCTTCGGATCTTATGAAGGCGTTCGGAATCCCACATTCGCTATAGAAGCCGACGATATGCCGACGCCGGAGTTCATCCAAAGCACGCTCGCTGTGGCTCCGGAATATGCGCCGGTTTTTAATGTGTTTCCGCCCCCGAACCAGCCGTGCGACCCCGGCGCCGTCACGTGCCGGCGCATAGTGCCAGAGTCGGAAGTTACCAACGACAACAATGCCGCTGCCCGCCTTGACTACAACATCAATTCCGGGAATCAACTCACGTTGCGCGTGGTCAGCACCCGACCGTACCAGCTCAATCCAAGCATCCTGCCGAGCAACCCTCGCACGTTCTATGGACATACCAACCTCTATAGCGTCCAACTTACTCACTCCACGGCTAACTGGACCGCCGCCACTCGATTTGGCTTCAACTGGGCGAGGGAGGCTCGGCTGGATCATGGGTTTCTCCTCGGAACACCCGAAGTACATTTCAGCGGCTTCAATAGCCAGGGAGGAGAGAACTTCAATATCCTTGGACATACGGGCACTCTGAAGGAGGACGTTTCTGTCACTCATGGGCGGCACCTTATCGAATTTGGCGGCATCGCTCAGTTGAATACCGATGGCCGCATTGACGATACCACTAATCAGTATAAGTACTCATCCTTGGATGATTTCTTAGCCAATATCCCCAGTACGATTGAGATCAACTTTCCTTTGACTGATTTTCAGCTCCACAGGTGGGAGATTGGCGGATATTTGCAGGACACCTACCGGCTTACGCCAGCCATCACCGTGGATGCGGGCCTGCGGTATGACTATTGGACCGTTCCTAAAGAACGTGACGGGAGACTCTTCTCCCGCGACCCAGGACCGGCGGGTGTGCCTGGCACTGGTGCTCTACGTCCTCCCTCGCAAGCATATAAGTCGTATTGGCCAAACTTTGGGCCACGGATCGGCCTGACCTGGGGCCTTGGCGCGAAGCGCAATACCGTTTTGCGAACCGGCTTCGGAATGTTTTACGGTGTTGGCGCCATTTCCGGCGGAGTTATCGACGATGTACTTGATAACGAATTTGTTCCGTTTCGCTTAACGCTTGACCGCGAACAGGGTCTGGCCATGGGCTTGAACTTCCCGGTGGACACGGACACTCTGGCTGCAACGATAAGGGCAGAGCAGATCCCGGTTGCGACTACCGCGATCAGCAACCACTTTCCCAACCCGCGCAGTTTTCAGTATATGTTCGATATCCAGCATAAGTTTGCGAACGGGTTTGTTCTGGATTCCGGGTA
>JBAUHD010000333.1:0-4639 GCA_049680085.1 Acidobacteriaceae bacterium | reverse complement strand
TGGGAGGTGGAAGGCCACGGCATTCCGCCGGATGTGGAAGTCGAAGACCTACCCAAGGACGAGGCCGCCGGACACGATATGCAGCTTGAGCGGGCGGTCGCGATCGTGATGCAGCAGCTCAAGGAGCATCCCGTGGTCGAGCCGGTGATTCCGCCCTATCCGAACTATCACCAGCATGATGGGCTGGGGAACGATTAAGGCGCTACCCCACTTTCGCGAAGGTTGCGGAGGGGGTAGTGGGCGCCACCGGGGATGAAGCTCCGAGCCGCCTGCTACGAAGTGCGGGGCCTTCCGCTGCGCTCGCTCCGGTCGGGATGACAACTGTAGTGCGTGTTTGGGATGACAAGCGTGCGCGTTGCGCAGGTTCATGACAGAGTACACGGAACCGGGCGCGGCAAGAATCAGCCCATGGCCGACTGACAGCGCCGTGATGTCGCCTGTATTTCGCAGACTTTCGCCTTTTCGGCCCGTTACCAGCCGGTGCCGCGGCTGCGTAAAAGCTTTGCGCTTCCCTCTCCGGCGTGGTATTTGTAGAGGCACTCTCAAAATGGCAGCCATTTTTTCTGATGTAAGTCCTGAGCCATGACCCGATTCGGACGCCACTTTCTGCGAGCTATCCCGACGCCCCTGCGTGCGCTGCTGGGCCTGCTTCCGGCTGCGCTCTCGATTGCGATCATTCTGCTTCTGCCCAACTCTTACCGGGCGCCTTACGTGATTGCGTTTCTTTTTTCTATCGCCACGTCGTGGTACCTGGGGCTGGCCGCCGGAGTCTTGTGTGCGGTGGCCTGCGGGGTGGGGATCGAGTTTTTTCTGTCACTTTCCGCTGTTCTGCCGCGACTGCTGACGGATCATGTGAACCTTCTACGCCTGCTGTTTTTTATCGGCAGCGTGACGCTGGTTGGCTGGTTCAAGCAGCGGGTGGAATCGGTGCGGCGGCAGAGCGATATCCAGAACCTGCGGCGGCAGCTTGAAAAAGTGATTGGAGACAACCGCCTGGCGCAGGAGCGCTCTGCCGCGGCACAGGCGATGCGGGAACGCGAGTCGCGGCTGCAGATGGCGCTGGAGGGCGGGCACGTCGGGCTTTGGGACAATGATCTGGAGCGTGGTTACGTGCTGTGGTCCGACGAGCAGTACCGGATCCTGGGGCACGAGCCCGGGTCGACGCCGGCGAGCTTCGCGAGCATCCGCGAGGCGCTGCATCCGGAGGACCGGGCAGCCATCGAGGCGCTGTTTCATGAGACACGGGCGGCGGCGCGTTCTTTCTGCTGCGAATACCGTGTGGTCTGGCCGGACGGGACCGTGCACTGGGTGGAGGCGCAGACGAAATACGAGACCAACCCCGAGGGCAAGGCCATTCGGATGCTGGGAGTGATGACCGACATTACGCATCGCAAGCAGGCCGAAGCGGTGCTGCTGCGCACGGAAAAACTGACGGCGGCGGGACGCCTGGCCGCCTCGATTGCGCATGAGATCAATAATCCGCTGGAGGCCACCACCAACCTGCTTTACCTGATCGAGCACGCTGATGATCTTGAAAGCGCACGCCAACAGGCGCGGGAGGCCCAGACGCAGGTCATGCGGGTTTCTCGCATCGCGCAGCAGACGCTGAAGTTCCATCGCCAGAGCGAGGCGCCGCGCAGAATTCATTTGTCAGAAATTCTGGATGATGTGCTGGAACTGTTTCAGGGCAAGCTCACGCTGTCCGATATCACGGTCGAGCGGCGGTATCAGAGCGATCCGGAAATTGAGTGCCTGGTGGGAGATATGCGGCAGGTATTCGCCAATCTTGTGGCGAACTCGATAGACGCGATGAACCGCAACGGCGGGAGCCTGGTTCTGCGAATACGGCGGTCGCGGGACTGGTGCGGGACGGGGGTTGAGGGGCTGAGGGTCACGCTGCTCGATACGGGCTGCGGCATGGATGCGCAAACGCGACGGCGGATTTACGAGCCTTTCTTCACCACCAAGCAGGATTCGGGCACCGGGCTTGGGCTGTGGGTGACGTCGGAAATCATCGAGCGGCAGCGCGGGGTGCTGCACGTGTGGAGCAGCCGAGTTGCCGGCCACAGCGGCACCGCCTTTTCGCTTTTTCTGCCCTTGCAGGGGGCATTGGCGGGCACTCCTGAAACGGCGTCCCGCGAAATCGCGGTGCACGCCTGATTCGCAATTCTTCCATCCATTCGAGTATTGTTGACGGCATGAAAAGGAACTGCTGGCCCATTGCTGTGTTTGTTCTGGTTACGGTCACCGCCTTCGCACAGAGTCCGGCCCGTCCGCCGATCACCGGAATCTCGCATCTGGCTGTCTACACCAGCAACGCCGCGGCGGCGGAACATTATTATGTCCACGACATAGGACTGAAGAAAGGCCCGGACCCGGAGAACCCGGCCGGGGTGCGCTACTACGTCAATCCGACGCAGTTTGTGGAAGTGCTGCCGCTGCCGGCGAAGGTGGGCAACTCGCGTCTGGACCACATTGGCTACACGACAACCAATGCCGAAGCGCTGCGGAAGTATCTGGCGGACCACCGCTATCCTGTTCCCAGCCGCGTCGAGAAGGGCTCGGACGGAAGCCGCTGGTTCGATGTGCAGGACCCGGAAGGCAACAAGGTCCAGTTTCTTCAGCCCTCGCCGCACCCCGTCAGCATGGCCGGCGCCGTGCCGATTGGGGGGCACATTATTCACGTCGGCGAGCGTGTGAAAAGCGCGGAGGCGGAAAACGCCTTTTACCGCGACTTGCTCGGGTTCAAACCCTACTGGTTCGGCGGGATGAAGCCGGGCAAAATTGATTGGGTTTCGCAGCAGGTTCCCGATGGCCACGACTGGCTGGAATATATGCTGGAGGCGAGCGACGGCGAAATTTCCCAGCGGCAGTCGGGGGTGCTGGACCATCTCTCGATTGGGGTGGTCAACATGGAGAAGGCGGTCACTACGCTCTCCCGCGGCGATCGGCTGGACAATCCCCACACCCCGATGCAGATCGGCAAAGATGGCAAATGGCAGTTCAACCTCTTTGACCCGGACCAGACGCGGATGGAACTGATGGAGTTTACGCCGGTCCAGAAGCCGTGCTGTTCACCGTTCACGGCGCCGAATCCGTCGGCGGCTGCGGAGTAAAGGCCAAAACCGCCCTGTGCGGGCGGCGGTCCTTGCCGGACGGATATACGAGAAACGAAAAAGCCATCCCAAATTGCGGGATGGCTTTTCGCTTATCCAAGAACCTGCCTGAGCGATCCGCCGTTCTTGCGCTGGCTGTTGATTGCTCTGGCTCGGCGATCCGACGCGAAACGATCGGCATGATGCGATGATATTTCGGCCGCTCGCGCAGGGCGGTCTTGCTTTCGCTTTACCGGCCCGCCGGCCACTCGTAGACGACGACGCCAAGGTTGTTGAGGACCTGCATGGTGGCTTCGACATTGCGGCGGACCTGGACACGGTTGGCGCGAACCTCGGAGGGATCCTCTTCAACGGCGATGACGCGCCCATAGGGCCAGTCACTTTCTGGAATGGAAGCCAGTGCTTCGGGAAGCTCGGCGAGACGCAGCTCGAGAAGATTTTTGCGCGCACTTACAGGCTGCATCATGCGGCCTGGAAGCAGGCTGCTGCGCGGGGGCTCGGGATTCATGACGCGCAGCGAAACCGTCTTGCTCGCAACCACGAGGAAGGGATTGTCCCAACCGGACTTGCTGCGGACGGCCATGTAGCGGGTTTTTGCGGGCGGCGGAATCTGATCGAGCAGTACGCGGTCGGAGGCCTGCTCTTGCTGCGCGGCCTTGACCTGCCGCGGCGAGGCAGGCGCGTTGTTGCTTTCAACGCGAGAACAGCCGCCGGACAGCGTGGCCAGCGCGAAGGAGAGAGTCAGAAGAGGAAGTCGGTTCATGACGCGGGCACTTCCAGCATATCAGCGTTCAGCGTTCAGCGGTCAGCGGTCAGCGGTCGGCGGTCGGCGCATTCCGGAAAGTGGTCCTGCCTTCCTGATCGCTGATCGCTGAACGCTATTTGTTCTGCCAGTGCGCGGGACGTTTTTCGAGAAACGCCCGCGTTCCCTCGGATTTGTCGGCGGTGCCGCAGCAAATGCCGAACAGGGCGGCTTCGTGCGCGAGGGCCTGGTCCAGCGGGAGGTCGTAACCGTCGCGAACCGCGGCCAGGCACTGTCGCACGGCCATGGGAGCGACGGCGGCGATGGCTGAGGCGAGCGCCCTGGCCCGAGGCAGCAATTCCGCCGGTGGAACCACTTCCTCGACGAGCCCGATGCGAAGTGCTTCGGCGGCGGAGATCATCTCTCCAGTGAGTAACAGCTTGAGCGCCGCGCCTTTGCCCACCAGCCGGGGCAGCCGCTGGCTGCCGCCGTAGCCTGGGATGAGCCCAAGCTTTACCTCGGGCTGGCCAAGGCGGGCGTTCTCGCTGGCAATGCGAATGGACGCGGCGAGGGCCAGTTCGCATCCGCCGCCGAGTGCGAATCCGTTGACGGCGGCGATGACCGGCTTACCCAGGGCTTCCAGTTTGCCGAAAATACGCTGCCCTCGCTGGGCCAGAGCCTGGCCGTCGACGGCGGAGAGGGCGGCCAGTTCCTGAATGTCGGCACCGGCGGCGAAGGCCTTTTCGCCAGCTCCGGTGAGAATGATGGCGCGCACGGAGTC
>JBAUHD010000332.1:0-1527 GCA_049680085.1 Acidobacteriaceae bacterium | reverse complement strand
CTATCCGTTCCACTTTCGCGAAGCAAAGGAACCGGCATTGAAAAAAATAGGCGTACTGTTCGGCATGGAAAACACCTTTCCCGGCGCGCTGGTCGAGCGCATCAACTCCAAAGAGGTGAGCGGAATCGTCGCGGAATTTGTCCACACCGGCGGAGTGGCATTCGATAAGCCGCCCGCTTACGCGGTGATCGTGGACCGGGTTTCGCACGATGTTCCGTTTTATCGCGCGTACCTGAAGCACGCGGCGCTGTGGGGCGCGGCGGTTATTAATAATCCATTCTGGTGGTCGGCGGACGACAAGTTTTTCAACTACGCGCTGGCGGCAAAGCTGGGAGTGGCGGTTCCTGCGACGGCGATGCTGCCGCATAAAAATCTGCCCAGCGGGGCGACTGACCGGACCATGCGCAATCTGGAATATCCGCTGAACTGGGAGGCGATTTTCAGTTATGTCGGGTTCCCGGCGTATCTGAAGCCGATTGATGGCGGCGGATGGCGCGATGTGCATCGCGTGGGGAATCGCGAGGAGTTCTTCGAGGCCTATGACCAGAGCCGCGATCTGTGCATGGTTTTGCAACGGGAAGTGGATTTTACGGAATACTTTCGCTGCTTTGTAGTCGGGCGCGAGAAGGTTCTGATCCTGTCCTACGATCCGCGGCGGCCACACGCTGAGCGCTATGTGCTGGACGCCGCGCCGGTGAATCGCAGGCTGCTGAAGCGGCTGCGGGCCGATGCGCTGACGCTGTGCCGCGCGCTGGGCTACGACTTCAACACGGTGGAGTTTGCGGTCCGGGATGGCGTTCCTTACGCGATTGATTTCATGAATCCGGCGCCGGAGGCTGATCTGCAGTCCATCGGCGCGGAGGCGTTTGAATGGGTGATTGAGGCGGTGGCGAACCTCGCGATCAAGAAGGCTAAAACCGCAACGCGCGGGCCGGCCTCGCGCGGCGAGGCATTTCTGAAAGGGCCGACGCCGGCGCGAGCGGGGAAGCCGCGTGGGAAACGCAAGGTCGCGCAGGCGGATTCGGTGGTCGGCGCTTGAGTTGAGATCCTCGGCCGTGATTTCAGAGGCAGGCGGCGGAAGAAGGGGCAGTTGCGATCAAAGCCCTGAATATTTCAGCAAGCTGTAAAGCCGCACTGATACGAAACCCATGCTTGCCCCGCTTGTTAGACACTGCCTAGTGTGGTGCCTCAGAAATTCATTGCATGAATCCAGCATCCCAACCGCAGGTCCCTTCGACAAGCTCAGGGCAGGCTCTTCGACTCCGTTTGGCGCAAAAACGCGCCAAACTCCGCTCAGAATGACGTCGTATTTATTGCATCAAGTTCAGGGACACCACACTAGTGCTGGGCGGCGGGCTGTTGCTGCTGGACGTGCGGCTTCCTCTTGACGCGGCTGAGCATGCCTTCCAGGATGACGTAGAGCGCCGGGATAAAGAACAGGTTGAGCACGGTGGAGACGAGCATTCCGCCGATGATGGTGGTGCCGACGGAGCGGCGTCCCTGGGCTCCGGCGCCGGTGGCGATATA
>JBAUHD010000331.1:0-6280 GCA_049680085.1 Acidobacteriaceae bacterium | reverse complement strand
ATGGACGGCGCGCTGACGCTGCCGACGCAGGCCTCGTCGGTGCGGTATCTAAACTCGACGAATGAACCGGCCCGGCTGTACCGGGAGGATCCAGACGCCTGGTATTTGATGGCGGGGACGAGCGAGCGTGAGTTGCTGGACGCGGTGAACGCGGAGCTGCTGCTGCCGCTGCGGGGACGAAACCGGCTGGTGGGCATGATGGCGCTGGGTCCGAAGCGGTCGGAGGCGGCGTATACCAAAGCGGACCTTCACCTGTTACAGACAGTGGCGACGCAGACGGGGCTGGCTCTGGAGGTGACGCAACTGGCACACTCACTGGCGGCGGAGGCAGCGCAGCGGGAGCGCGCGAACCGCGAGATGGAGATTGCGCGGGAGGTGCAGGAGAGGCTGTTTCCGCAGCAGATGCCGGAGATAGAAGGAGCGACGATTGCGGGGCATTGCCGGCCGGCGCAGGGGGTGGGCGGCGATTACTATGATGTGTTCGCGCTGGAGGACGGGCGCGTGGGGCTGGCGATTGGCGACGTGAGCGGCAAGGGGATTGCGGCGGCGCTGCTGATGGCAAGCCTGCGTGCTTCGCTGCGGGGCGTTTCGCTGGACACGCCACAGAACTTCGCCAAACTGATGGATAAAGTGAACCGGCTGGTGTATGAGTCGTCGGCGGATAACCGGTACGCGACGTTCTTTTTTGCGGCGTATGACCCGAAGGCGCGGCGGCTGGACTGCGTGAATGCGGGGCATAATCCGCCGGTGTTGCTGCGGTGCGGCGCGGACGGGAAGGCGGAGGTGATCCGGCTGGAGGCAAATGGGCCGGTGGTGGGGCTGCTGCTTTTGTCTCCTTACACGGAGCAGTCGCTGGCCTTGCAGCCGGGCGACCTGCTGCTGATGTTTACCGACGGGATCAGCGAGGGGATGTCGCTCGACGATGAGGAATGGGGCGAGGAGCGGATGATTGCGTCGGCGGAGAAGTGCCGGGAAAAGACGGCCTCGGGAGTGTTGAAGGATTTGTTTCGGGATGTGGATGCGTTTACCGCGGGAGCCGCGCAGCACGACGATATGACGGCGCTGGTTTTGAAGCTGGAGAGTTGATGTGGTTGGGCGGCTTGCGGAGCGGTAGACTGGAATAGCATGATTCTTCCCTTTGTCCGCGAGCTGCTGGCGGACCTGGAACATTCCCCTTCTTTTGAACAGGCACGGAGGCACCTGGCTCTCTCGCGCGGGCGCAGGCGTGTCTCGGGACTGACTTCGACGGCGCGGGCGTTGTATCTGCCGCTGTTCGCGCGGTCGGCGGATGTTCCGGTGGTGATGGTAGTGGCCGATAACAAGGCCGCGGATGCGCTGCAGGTCGCGCTACAAGCCGGGTGCGAGTTGACGGGAGCGATGGCTCCGAACCGGGTGCTGAAGCTGCCGTCGCACGACGTGCTTCCTTTTGAAAATATGTCGCCTCATGCGGAGATACAGGAGGCGCGTGCGGCGACGCTTTGGAAGATGGCTTCCGGTGGAGCTTCCATTGTGATTGCTCCGGTGGAGTCGGCAGCGATGAAGCTGTTTCCCGCGCCGTTTTATGCGGGGCTGGCGCAGGTGCTGCGGCGGGGCGAGGAAGTGGATGTGGAAACGCTGCTGGCGCATCTGGCGAGCGTGGGCTACTCGCCGGCGGATATGGTGGAGATGCCGGGGCAGTATACGCGGCGGGGCGGGATTCTGGACGTGTATTCGCCGGAGGCGGACCGGCCGGTGCGGCTGGAATTTTTTGGGGATGAGATTGAGACGATCCGGAAATTTGATCCGGAGACGCAGCGGTCTTCGGCGCACCTGGACGAGGCACGGCTGCTGCCTTTGACGGAGATTCCGGTGACGGAGCGGCTGCTGGCGGCGGTGCATACGCGGCTGGCGGGGGCGCGCGTTGACGGGAGCGATGACGCCGAGATGGTGGAAAACGCAGTCTCAGCCGGCAACGTGACGGTGTTTCCGGGGTGGGAATTTTTTGCGGGCGTGGCCGGGGCGACGGGCACGCTGCTGGACCTGATGCCGCGGTGCGCGTTGTTTGTGGAAGAGCCGGCGATGGTGAGAAACCAGATCGACCGCTGGTGGAACAAGGTGGAGCAGCGGCATGAGCGGGCCAGCATTGGGTCGCTGATTCGGCCGGAGGATATTTACCTGAGGCCGGAGATTCTGGAAGCGCAACTGGCGTCGCATCCGGGGCTGGACATTGACCAGCTTGGCGCGGTGGACGTGCTGGATGAGGACACGACGCTGGGCGAGATTGCGTTCAGCACGCGGCCCACGCTGCGGTTTCATGGGTCGATTCCGGCATTTGTGGAGCAGGTGCGGACGCTGATGGAGCAGGAGATCCGGATGGTGCTGGCGGCTCCGAACCAGGGCGAAGTGGAACGGCTGGCGGGGCTGCTGCGGGAGTATGAGCTTCCCTATCGGCTGGGCAGCCGGGTGCAGCACGCGGGCAGCGAGAACGTGTATGACGAGTCGAGCTACCTGGCGGGGAGTTTGCGGACGCCGATATTGGTTCGCAGTTCTCTGGCGAACGGGGTGAGTTTGCCGGAAGCGAACCTGGTGGTTTTTGGGGCGAATGATTTTTCTGATGACGCCGATGTGATGGCGCGGCCGGCTCCGCGCAAGTCAAAGACGGCGGCGTTTGTTTCGGATTTTCGCGACTTGACGGTGGGCGATTACGTGGTCCACGTGGAGCACGGGATTGCGCAGTACAAGGGGCTGAAGGAGATTGAGCAGGACGGGACCGTGATTGAGTTCATGGTGCTGGAGTTCGCTGAAGGCGCGCGGCTGTATGTTCCGCTGACGCGGCTGGATTTGATCCAGAAGTATCGCTCGACGGACGCGGGGCCTGCTCCGGTATTGAATCGGCTGGGTTCGCAGCAGTGGGCGAAGACGAAGGCGCGTGTGAAGAAGGCCATGCAGGACATGGCCGATGAGCTGCTGAAGCTGTATGCGCAGAGGAAGGCCGCGCGGGGCCATGTGTATTCGGGGGACAACGAATTTCAGCGTGAGTTTGAAGACGCTTTCGATTACAACGAGACCGATGATCAGATCTCGGCGATCAAGGACATCAAGCGCGATATGGAGTCGGAACAGCCGATGGACCGGCTGCTGTGCGGGGATGTGGGCTACGGCAAGACGGAAGTGGCGATGCGGGCGGCCTTCAAGGCGGTGCAGGACGGCAAGCAAGTGGCGGTGTTGACGCCGACGACGGTACTGAGCTTCCAGCATTTCGAGACATTCAAGAGCCGGTTCAAGATGTTCCCGATCAATGTTGAGATGATTTCGCGGTTCCGCACGGCGAAAGAGCAGAAGCATATTGTGGAAATGGCGGAAGCGGGCAAGGTGGACATTGTGATCGGCACGCACCGGCTGCTGTCGAAAGACGTGAAGTTTCACGATCTGGGGCTGCTGATTGTGGATGAAGAGCAGCGGTTCGGCGTGCGGCACAAAGAGAAGCTGAAGCAGATGCGGCGGGAGATTGACGTGCTGGCGATGTCGGCGACGCCGATTCCGCGGACGCTGCATATGTCGATGGTGGGGCTGCGGGACATGAGCGTGATCGAGACTCCGCCGAAGGACCGGATGGCGATTCAGACGGTGGTGGCGAAGTTCGATGAGAAGCTGATCCGGTCGGCGATTGAGGTGGAGTTGGAGCGCGGGGGGCAGATTTATTTTGTCCACAACCGCGTGGAGACGATTTACGAGCTGGCGGCGAAGATTCAGGATCTGGTTCCGGCGGCGCGGATTACGGTGGGGCATGGCCAGTTGGGCGAGGGCGCGTTGGAGAAGGTGATGCTCTCGTTCATGCATCATGAGCACGATGTGCTGGTGGCGACGACGATTATCGAGAACGGGCTGGATATTCCGCTGGCGAACACGATCATTATCAATCGGGCGGACCGGCATGGGCTTTCGGAGTTGTACCAGTTGCGCGGGCGCGTGGGGCGGTCGAACCGGCGGGCGTACGCGTATCTGCTGATTCCCCCGGAGCAGGAGTTGACGCAGATTGCGCGAGCGCGGTTGGCGGCGCTGAAGGAATTTTCGGACCTGGGCGCGGGATTCAAGATTGCGGCGCTGGACCTGGAGTTGCGCGGCGCGGGCAATATGCTGGGGGGCGAGCAGAGCGGACATATCGAAGCCGTGGGGTTTGAGCTCTACACTTCGATGCTGGAAGAGGCCGTGGGTAAGCTGAAGGGCGAAGAGCGCGTGGAGCGGACGACGACGCAGTTGAGTCTGGGGATTGGGCTGCGGATTGACGAGAGCTACATTGCGGAAGAGAACCAGCGGCTGCGGATGTATAAGCGGGTTGCCGGCGTGCAGAGCGAGAGCGAAGTTGCCGATGTGCGGGCGGAGCTGGAAGATCGATATGGGCCGGTTCCGGAGAGCGTGCGGCACTTGCTGGATGCGTCGCTGCTGAGGATTGAGTGCGAACGAGTGGGCGTCGCCCAGGTGGATCGTAAGAGGGACCAGTTGCATATCAAGTTCACGGAGAACGCCGGAATTGATCCGGGCCGGTTGATGAAGCTGGTGGCGAAGAACGCGAAGCGCGGGGCGCAGTTCACGCCGCAGGGTTTGTTGCGGTATCCTCTAGCGTCGCCCAAGCCGGATGATGTGCTGGCTGAAGTGCGAGAGCTGCTGGGGAAATTGGCAGTGCGGGAAGCGGCGGTTCAATAGGTATCTGCCATAGTTGCGAATGAGAGAGGCTGAATGAGAAAGCTTGTGTTTGGCGCGGTGCTGGTGTGTGGAGGGTTGATGGCGGCTCAGGCAATGGCGCAGACGGCGGGGGACAACTTCCGGCATCTGGCCGATGAGTATTTTTCGCAGGCGGTGTTCAAGTTTGAGCCGACGGCGGGCACGGCGGTGGGTCTGCATCAGTATGACGCGCAGCTTGAGGACTACAGCCGGGCGGGCGTGGAGCGGCAGGTGGCGGCGCTGAAGACGTTCGAGGCGAAGTTTGACGCGGTGGATGGGTCGAAGCTGGATGAGAGCACCGAAGGCGACCTGGAGATGGTGCGGAACAACATTCGGGGAACGCTGCTGGAGCTGGAGACGATTCGCGGCTGGGAGAAGAATCCGGATGAGTATTCGAGCGGGATTACGGAGAGCGCGTTTTCGTTGATGGAGCGGAAGTTTGCGCCGCCCGATGAACGGCTGCGATCGCTGATTGCGCGCGAAAGGCAGATGCCGGGAGCGCTGATGGATGCGCGGGCGAACTTGAAGAATCCGCCGCTGATCTATACGCAGATCGCGCTGGAGCAGTTGCCGGGGATCATCAGCTTTTTCGAGAGCGATGTACCCAAGGCATTTGCGGATGCAAAGAACCCGACGACGATTGCGGAGTTCCAGAAGACGAATGCGGCGGTGATAGCCGCGCTGAAGGACTATGAGCAGTGGGTGAAGGCGGACGTGTTGCCGCGGTCGCACGGGGACTTCCGGATTGGGGAGAAGGCTTTCCGAGAGAAGCTGGCGGACGATGAGATGGTGACGACTCCGCTGCCGAAGCTGCTGGAGATTGCATACGCGGACCTGCATAAGAACCAGGCGCAGTTTGCGAAGGTGGCGAAGGAATTGGACCCGACGAAGACGCCGCGGCAGGTGCTGGCGGAGTTGGCGGCGGACCATCCGGCTCCGGACCAGTTGTTGCAGGCGTTCCATGACCGGTTCAACGGCGAGATTGCGTTTATCCGGTCGCATCATATTATTACCATCCCTTCGAATGTGGAGCCGGTGCTGGAGGAGACGCCTCCTTTTATGCGGGCTACTACGCAGGCTTCGATGGATTCACCGGGGCCGTTTGAGACGCATTCGACGACGGCTTACTTCAACGTGACGCTGCCGGAGAAGAGCTGGACGCCGAAGCAGGTGTCGCAATATATGGCCGCGTTCAATGTGGGGACGGTTGTAAGCACGTCGGTGCATGAGGCGTATCCGGGGCACTACGTGCAGTTTTTGTGGGTGAACCATGGGAGCTTGAGCAAGGTTCGGAAGCTGATTACATCGAACACGAATGTGGAGGGTTGGGCGCAATACTGCGAGGAGATGATGCTGGACGAGGGCTTCGGGCAGCCGGGCGCGGGCGCGAAGAACGCGCGCGAGGCGAAGCTGATTCGGCTGGGGCAATTGCAGGATGCGCTGCTCCGCGATGCTCGGTTTGTGGTGGGGATCAAGCTGCATACCGGGCAGATGACGCTGGACCAGGCTCGGGAGTTTTTTGTGAAGGAAGGGTATCAATCGCCGGCAATTGCCGATGTGGAGACGAAGCGCGGGACGT
>JBAUHD010000330.1:0-10377 GCA_049680085.1 Acidobacteriaceae bacterium | reverse complement strand
GTCCGTTGCCGGCCACGCAGTTTTCGCGGATCTGATACTCGGACTCGGTTACGATGCGGGCCATCATCTTTACCGCTTCGACCGGATACTTGCCCGCCGCGCTCTCGGCGGAGAGCATCACGGCGTCAGAGCCGTCGTAGATGGCGTTGGCGACATCGCTGGTTTCGGCGCGCGTTGGACGCGGGTTCTCGATCATCGACTCCAGCATCTGGGTGGCGGTAATGACCGGCTTGCGATGCTCGGAAGCCCGACGGATAATCAGTTTCTGCATGGCCGGGACCTTCTCCGGCGGAATCTCCACGCCGAGGTCGCCGCGGGCGACCATAATTCCGTCGGCCGCCTCAAGAATCTCCTCCAGGTGCTCGATAGCCTGCGGTTTTTCGAGTTTGGCGATCACCCAGGTGTCGGCGCCCAGATCGGCGATTCTCTGTTTCACCAGTTTCACGTCGTCGCCGGTCCGCACAAAGGAAACAGCAATCGCGTCCACGCCGTTCCTGATCGCGAACTCCAGGTCGGCTTCATCTTTTTCCGTGAGCGAGGGCACGCGCACCGGAATGCCCGGCAGATTGATTCCCTTGTTTTCGCCGAGCAGCCCTCCGTTGATGACCTCGCATTCCACGTCCTCACCGGTCACCTTCAGCACGCGCAACTCAATCAGACCGTCCGAGAGCAGAATGCGCGCTCCCGCTCCCAGGTTTTCAGCAAGGGTCTTGAAAGTGGTGGCGAGCACTTCAGCGTTTCCGAGAATATCGCGGGGAGTGATGGTGACTTTTTTCCCCGCTTCAAGTTGCACTGGGGTGCGGTTTTCAAGCTTTCCAGTGCGTATCTTCGGCCCCTGCAGGTCGCCCAGGATACAGATTTTTCTGCCTTCCTCGGCCGCCACCTTGCGAACCATTTCAATCAGCTTCAGCTTTTCCGGATGGGTTCCATGGGAAAAGTTCAGCCTCGCAACATCCAGTCCGGCGCGCAGGAGCGCGCGAAAGGTTGGCTCAGTATTCGACGCGGGCCCCAGCGTGCCCACAATTTTGGCCCGGCGCGAGGATTTCTCATCCGCGAGTTCGGAACCGTTCAGCATAGCGTTCATCCATCCCCCAACTGCAAATCGTTTTTCCTGTGAATTTCCTGGAGTCATTTTGATTTTAGCAGCCGCGAATCAGATGCGCGCGCGCTGGCGCGAAGGCTGCCGCGCATGGAAAAGCTGGGCGTTGTACTCGGCGCCGACAAGAATGCTCAGGCAGACCATGTACAGCCATACCAGCGTGGCAATGCCCGCGCTCAGCGAGCCATAGATGACCGAATAGTCGGCGTGTAGGGTCACATACCAGCCGTAAATCAAGGTCACCAGAAACCAGGTTACGGTTGCCAGCAGCGCGCCGGGAAGCACACCTTTCCACGGCCTTTTGCCGGGTGTTCCGAAGCGATAAATGACCGCCAGCACCGCCACGCTGGTGCCGGTGGCGATGATCCAGCGTACGGCTCGCCAGAGGAAAACCACGTAAAAGCGCAGGTTGAGGCCGGAATTTTCGATCATCCAGTGCTCGATGCCATGCCCAAACGCCACCAGCACGGTTGCAAAGATCATGGGGATGAGCGTTCCCGGGACCAGCGCCACAGCGACGATCCGCTCTCTCCAGAAGGACCACTCGCCGCGACGCAGACGGTACGCGCGCCTGAAGCCCTCCATCAACGAGAGGTTCGCGCCCAGGGCGGCGGCGAAGGCTACGAAGATTGCGCCCGCCACAATGCGCACGGACTGCTCATGGTTGGTCTGGAAATAAGCCTGCACCAGCGACATGGTGTCGCCGGGCAGAATACTGCTGAAGGTGATGCGCAAATCGCCGCGCAGCGTATCCGTATCCGGCGAAAAGGCCAGTAGAGTGGTCAACACCAGCATGGCCGGAAAGAGGCTCAGAATCGCCGAGTAGGCCGCTGCTTTCGCGTTGGTGAAAACGCCGTGGCTGAATGCCTCCCACGCCGCCCGGCGCAGGTGATGAAAGTGGCGCAAAACCATATCGTTCTGAGGGTAATCCAATTGCGCTCACCGGTGGGACGAAATGCGAGAGCCGCTTTCGTCAGGGAAGCCGCGGAGTGGACTTCAGGCTCACGTGCGCCGGCGCTGGCCCCGGCGCCGCGCCGCGATAGGCGGTCAACTCTCCCGTGAGCCGGTAATAGCCGGTCGACGAAAGCTCAGGGGCTTCTCCGCGGGTAATCACTCCTCGAAATGCATACCGCAGCCCATGGACCGTTTTCGTGGTGAAGGACAGCCTGTTCCCGTTGATGGAGGCTTTGTCGAAGAAGAGGGTCAGGGCGGTGTCTCCCTCCATTCTGGTGACGTAACCGGTCAGGCGGCTGTGCTCGATGGTGATCTGGATGATGGAGCCGTGCACGTCGAGAACATACTCTCCTGAAGCCTCCTCCGGCAACGTGGAAAAGCCTTTGGTTTGCCGGGTGGTTGGCTGCGGTTCGGGCTGGTTGCGCGAACGGAGGGTTGGGGCCGTTTGCGCGAACGCGGCCGTCGTCAACAGGAACGCCGCGATGAGGAGTCGACCCATATATATGCTCTCTCTTAAACAGGAGTCTCCGGCCGAACCGGCTCCAGCAAGGCCGCTGGGCCGTCGCCGTATCCGGGCCAGGAATGCAGGCGCTTGAGCGCCTTGCGGGTCAGGCCGGTCAAAGGAAGCGTTTGCAGGTCGCGCACTCTGCACCACTGGCGGGGGGCGCTTCGCTTTGGCAGGCGGCGAAGCTGCTTCGGATCCAGCCGGTAAATCGAGACGTAGTAGTTCGTATCCGTAATGGAGTGCCGCAACGTAAGGGCCTTGTTCTCTTCCAGCGCTGTTTCCGGATCAATTTCCGGCAACTCCCACATGCCCGGCATCAGAGAGAAGCTGGCGGGCCGCTGCTCCAGCAGGACTTCGTCTGCGTGCGGACGAGGCGACCGCCGCAGAAATGCGTATGCCGATTCCATGCTGCGCATTTTCTTTCGCGCGCCCGCCCGATGCTCGCCGCGTGTGGCGCAAAGCTCCACGACCGGACATTGCAGGCACAGCGGGCCACGCGGCAGACACACCGTTGCGCCCAGCTCCATCATGGCCTGGTTGAAATCACCGGGACGCGCCGCATCAAGCAGCCGCGTGGCCTGAGCGCGCGATTTGGCCGCCGTCACCGAAATTTCATTCCATCCCATGAGGCGGCGCAGCACCCGCTCCACATTGCCATCGACGCACGCGACGGCCTCGCCAAAGCCGATGCTGGCGACGGCGGCGGCGGTATATTCACCCACGCCGGGCAGGGCTCGCAACGCGACCGCCTTCTCCGGCAGCTTGCCGCCCAGCTTCTGCGCGATAAACTGCGCGGCCCGGTGCAGCAGGCGGGCGCGGCGGTAATAGCCGAGCCCGCTCCAGTAAGCCAGAACCTCATCCTCACTGGCCACGGCCAGAGACTCCAGCACCGGGAACCGCTCCATGAAGCGGGCATAGTGCTCGAGCACGGTCGCCACGCGGGTCTGCTGGAGCATGATTTCTGACACCCAGATGGCGTAGGGATCGCTCGAACGCCGCCAGGGCAGGTCCCGCGCATTCTCATCAAACCAGCCCAGCAGTTGCTGGCGGAATGGCTCCGGGTTGAACCTGCTGACCATCGACACCGATTGTAGTGAATAAAGCAGGCTGGGCAACAAAAACAAGCCTGGGCGCGTCTTCTCAGACGCGGGTGTATTACTTGTAGTTCTTTTTCTCAGATTTGAAAGTGACCTTCGCGTTGGAGCCAATGAATAAGAATCAGGGCGTGAGCCATGAACAGCGAAACACCTTTGCCCGCTTCGTTCGGCGGCGATTCTTCCGCTCCGCATCACCGTGCTGGAGGAATCCGGGGCGCTGGGGAGATGGCGTCGCTGGTTCGGACGCGCGATTGGACCCATACCTCGCTCGGCGCGATTGACGCCTGGCCTGAAGTCCTTCTCTGCTGCGTCAATACCATCCTCGCCAGCCGCTTTCCCATGGCCATCGCCTGGGGACCGGAAATGCTTCAGTTCTATAACGATGCCTATCGCCCTCTCATTGCCGAGAAGCATCCCGCGGCCCTGGGACGGTCCGCGGCGGAGACCTGGAAGGAGGCCTGGCCGGTTGTGGGCCCTCAGCTTGAGGGCGCCCTGCTGCGCGGCAATCCCACCTACCGCGAGAATGTGCTTCTGCCCGTAGTTCGCGGCGGCCATCTGCAGGATGTCTACTGGACCTACAGCAACAGCCCGATTTACGACACCTCCGGGGAAATCGCCGGCGTCCTCAGCCTTTGCCACGATGTCACCGCAAACATTCTCGCCGAACGCGAGCGGCGCACGCTCTCGGCACAGTTGAACCAGGTCCTCGAAGCCACCACAGATGCCGTGGCATGCGTGGATCGCGACTGGCGGATTACCTACATGAACCCCCGCGCAAAAGCGATTGGGGCGCTGCAAGGTGATGTACTCGGCCTGAACTTGTGGGAAAGTTTCCCCCACGCCTATTATCCGGGTTCGCTCTCCGTTGAGCATTTCACCCGCGCCATGGACCTGGGCGTCGCCGGGGAATTCGAGGGCTTTTACCCTGAGCCTTTGAACATGTGGGGCGATGTCCACGTGCGTCCCACAAAAGATGGCATCGTTATTTTCTTCAGGGACATAACGGCGCAAAAAATGACGGAGAAGATCGCCAGCGAGTCGGCGGCCCGCCTGGACGCGATGTTCAACACGTCGATGGAGTACATCGGCTTGCTCTCCACCGACGGCAGGCTTCTCGACACCAACCGGGCCTCTCTCGAATTTGCCGGGAATACGCGCGAAGAAGTCGTGGGTTTGTACTTCTGGGAATGTCCGTGGTTCAGCTATACCCCAGGCGCTCCGGAGATATTGCGCCGCCTGATCGCACGCGCAGCAGGCGGGGAATATATCCGCCACGAGTGGCCGCTAACCCGGCCATCGGGAGAGGTCATCACTTTCGATTTTTCCCTTTCCCCGGCACGGAATAACGAGGGCGAGGTTGTATTCCTCGTCCCCGAGGGCCGTGACATCACGGCCATGAAGCGGGCCGAAGCCGCGCTCAAGAAGAGCGAAAAACTTGCCGCCGCCGGCAGGCTGGCGGCCTCCATCGCTCATGAAATCAATAATCCATTGGAGGCCGTAACCAACCTCCTCTATCTCTCGCTCGAAAGCAGAGATATGGACCAGATACGAGGTTATCTCCAGGATGCGGAGCGGGAACTGCGCCGGATGTCCATCATCAGCAGCCAGACCCTGCGCTTCTACCGGCAATCGACCCGCCCGAGTTTCGTGCGCCCCGATGAATTGATCGCCTCCGTGCTTTCCCTGCATCAGGCGCGCACTCTTAACTCGCGCATTCACGTCGAGGAGCGCCTGCGCGCCAAAGAGCCGATCCACTGCTTCGACGGAGAAATCCGGCAGGTACTCAGCAATCTGGTCGGCAACGCCACGGACTCGATGCGCTCCGAGGGCGGACGCCTGCTGCTGCGCAGCCGCGAAGGAACGTACTGGCGCAATGGGCGGAAATCCCTGATTCTAACGGTTGCCGATACGGGGCGCGGTATCAGCCCGGAAAATCAAAAGAAGATATTCGAGCCGTTTTTCACCACCAAAGGCGTCAGCGGGACCGGCCTGGGTCTCTGGGTGAGCCAGGAGATCGTCGAACGCCACAAGGGCCGCCTCTACGTTCGCAGCTCGGAACAACCAGGCCGTAGCGGAACCGTCTTCAACCTCTTTCTGCCCTACGACGGAGTCTCCTGACGCAGGCGGCGGCCTCGCGCGGCCTGAGCCTACTGCTGCTTCTTCACCAGCTCGAAGATGCGGCCAGATGTCGCTGTGTCATAGGCCGTCCGCGCACTGTTTCTCGGGTTCATAGAACGGCGAAAGATCGCGGAGGTTTTTGACGACTTCGATAAGCCGAGTAGCGGCGTAGTCAATTTCGGCTTCGGTATTGAAGCGGCCGAGTCCGAACCTGAGAGAGCTGTGGGCGATCTCGTCGCCTAAGCCGAGGGCGCGGAGGACGTAGGAGGGTTCCAGTGCGGCGGAGGTGCAGGCCGAGCCGGTGGAAACGGCGACATCGCTGAGGCCCATGAGGAGCGCTTCGCCTTCCACTCCGGCGAAGCTCATGTTGAGGTTGCCGGGGAGACGGTGTTCGCGGTCCATTGCCCCGTTGACCCTCACCTGGTCGAGGGCGGATTCGAGCTGGTCGCGAAGCCTGTCGCGGAAACGGCGCAGACGTTCACTTTCGGCGGACATTTCCTGGGCGGCGATTTCGCACGCCCTGCCAAAGCCGACGATGCCCGGAACGTTGAGCGTTCCGGACCTCATGCCGCGCTCATGGCCACCGCCGTTGATCTGCTCGGCGACTTCGACGCGGGGGTTGCGGCGGCGGACGTAGAGCGCGCCGACTCCCTTGGGACCGTAGAGCTTGTGGGCCGAGAGGGAGAGCGCATCGATGCGCATGGCATTCACGTCGAGGGAAATCTTGCCTGCGGCCTGCACGGCGTCTGAATGGAAGAAGACGTTTTTCTCGCGGCAGATTTCGCCGATTTCGGCGACGGGCTGGATGACTCCAATCTCGTTATTGGCGGCCATGATGGAGACGAGGATGGTCTTTTCGTCGATGGCGCTGCGGAGGTCGTCGAGGTTGATCAGGCCGTCGGAATTTACGGGCAGGTAGGTGACGCGACAGCCGGATTTTTCAAGACGATGGCAGGTGTCGAGGACGGCCTTGTGCTCCGTGACCTGGGTGAGGATGTGGTTGCCGCGCTCTCGGTAAGACTCGGCGATGCCCTTGAGGGCGAGGTTGTCGGACTCGGTTGCGCCGGAGGTGAAAATGATCTCCTTGGCGGTGGCTCCGATGAGGGCGGCGACCTGCTCGCGGGCCTGATCGACGGCGGCTTCGGCCTCCCATCCAAAGGAATGACTGCGGCTGGCGGCGTTGCCGAACTTCGTCGTAAGCCAGGGCATCATGGCTTCGAGCACGCGCGGGTCGAGCGGCGTCGTCGCCTGGTTATCCATGTAGATGGGCAGGCTGAGGCCAGGGCGAGTGGGGATGGTTGCGGATTCGGCTGCGGCGCTCATGGTCCAGGGCTCAGGGCTCAGGGCTCAGGCTCTGAACTGGCCTGCCATTTTTGGAAGGTGCGATTGGCTCGGTTCAGGCGGGCTGAGCGGCTGGCCCTAGCTGGATTGTAACCAGTTCCTGCACCGGAGTCTTGGAGCGTCCATGCGCAGGGTCAGCCTCGACCAGATCGGCGATGCAGATATTTTTGAGCAGGTCGGAGATGCTGTCGTTGACGCGGGCCAGCGGCTCCTTGATGGTGCAACTGCTGGTAAGATCGCAGACTCCCGCATCGGTGACGCAGGAGGTAATGAAGAGGGGCCCGTCGATGATGCGGATGACTTCAAAGACCGTGATGGTCTCTGGTCTGCGAGCCAGGGTGTAGCCGCCGTTCATTCCCGCATGGGAGCGGAGAAGCCCCTCGCGGGCGAGTAGCTGAAGAATTTTGGCGAGCAATTGAGGCGGGATGTGATAGGCCGCGGCGATGTCCCTGGCACTGAACGAGGCTTCCTCGGGGTACTCGGCGAGGTACTTGAGCGCCATCAGACCGTAGTCGGCTTTTTTGGTAAGCCTCAGCATGGGTCAGGACCATCTCCGTGGGTCTTGTTTTCAGTATAAGACCATTCCGGCGCAGCTTTGCGGGCCGAAACCCGGCGTCAGAGGTCTCGGCCGGAGCAAAATTCCGCCGATTCCGGTTGACAGATGGGCCGCAGTGGATAGAATCTTGCCGAGAATGCCGGAAAACCGGCATCCAAACCATTCACCATGAATACCCTCTGCAAACATCCCAAAGTGCGCGTGGTAGCGCGCGAAGAGGACACTGAATTCGTCGAGTGTCAGGAATGCGGCGAAGTTTTCGACTCGGAAGAATTTCGCGACATGGCGCTGGAAGAAGCGCCGAAGGATGAGGACGAGGGCTAGCCGTCCAGGCACGCGCGCCTGCGGCGCCTTGGACCCTGCTACTCGCCGATGGCCGTGGGCGTGGCGCTGAAGAGGCGGGTGACCTGCCAGGCGTAGTGGAATCCCGAAACGACCGTGAAGACCACGGTCGCGACCAGCGACCAGTAGCGCACCGTCAGCACCAGAGGCGGCGCATAAAACATGCTGAGCAGCACGGTGAGCAGGGCGCATATTTGCGCGAGGGTGTTGGCCTTGCCAAAAAGGCTGGGGCGAAAGTCCCTCAGGCCGACTGAGGCATACAGGATGGCTCCCACCAGCACAATGCCCAGATCGCGGGCAAAGACCAGCACGGTCACCAGGCGGCTGATCAGTCCCTGATGGTGCAACACCAGGAAGAGTGTGCTGAGGAGCAGCTTGTCGGCCATGGGATCGAGGTATTGCCCGAGAATCGTGCGCTGCTTGAGCACGCGGGCCAGCGAGCCGTCGAGCCCATCGGTGATTCCGGCAAGGATGAAGAGTCCAAACGCGGTCCGGTAGGACTGGTCGAAGATGGCTAGCACGATGAACGGAATGATGCACAGCCGCAGAAGCGTGAGCTGATTGGGCGCGGCTCGCAACTGGGCAATCCTGCGCGGGTTTATGGTGCGGGCCGCCACGGGTCTTCTCCTGTGTCTTCCTAATAATAGGGCGTTCCAACTGCAAGGGCGCGGGGAAATCGGGCGCGGATGTTCAGGAGCGTGCGGAAATTGGGGCCTGGAGATCGGGAGCGGAGAAGTCTTTTCCCCGCGCTTCGGGGCCGTAGTAGATGAGGGCGAACAGGATGAGGATGACGGCTGATTCAAAAGCGGTGAGCGCCCAGGAGTAGCCCAGCATTTGCTTCAGCTTCAGCTCGACCATGGTCGCCGGCGAGGCGATCAGGAAGCCGAGCTGATAGACGAATCCCGGAAAGAGTCCGCGCACCGAGGGCGGAGAAAGCTCGTTGATGTGGGCGGGGATGACTCCCCAGGCGCCCTGCACGCCGGCCTGCATGGCGCAGGAGCCGAGGACGAGCGCGAGCACGGTGGTCCCGAAGGCCCAGGCGGGGATGGAGACGAGCGCGGCGGCAAGCGCGATCATGATGGCAAAGCGGCGTCCGGATTTTTCTGACAAGAAGCCAAAAAACAGCGAGCCGGCGATGGCGGCGAGGTTGTAAAGAACCGGAATTCCGTAGAGCAGATTCATGCCGGCGATTTTGCGTTCCGCGATGCCGGGCAGGGATTTCAGGAAATCGGGATAGAGGTCCTGCGTGCCATGCGAGAGGCAGAGCATAACGGCCATGAGCGCCAGCAGGTAGAAGAAAATACGGGAGTGGCTCCAGAGCGAGCGGAAGATGACTTTGATGGACCCGGCGCGCTGCGTGTGCCAGGCTTTGGATTCGGGCGCGAGCCATGCGAGGATGGCGATGAGGATGGCCACAGGCGAGCCGACGAAGAAGGCCGAGCGCCAGCCGAGATGGATGGTCAGCGTCTGCATGGCGACGGCGGCGATGAGATACCCGACCGGATAGCCCGCTTGCAGCAGTCCACTGAGCAAGCCGCGCAGGCGGGGCGGGGCGCTCTCCATGGCATAGGACGCGCCGATGCCCCAGTAGCCTCCCATGCCGAGTCCATAGAGCGCGCGCATGACGGCGAACATGGCGAAGCTGGTGGAGAGGCCGCTAAGGATGGTCATGGCGGAGAAGTAGAGGACGCAGAGCACAAGCGGCCATTTGCGGCCAAACCTGTCCGCCAACGACCCGAAGAGCAGCGCGCCGACCGGGCGCATGGCGAGCGTCAGCGTGAGGGTGTAGACGATGTCTGCTTTGCTGACGCGGAAATGCTCGGCCAATGTGTCGAACAAAAAGACGACAATGAAGAAGTCGAAGGCGTCCAGCACCCAGCCGAGGATGCCGGAGGCAACGGCAAGCTGCCATCCGCGCGCGGGAGCGGGCGCGTTGGACGACGAGGCTGGGGCGCTCGGGGTGAGAGGCACGGCTTCTCCTTCTGGTAAGGATATACATAGGGCTGAGAGGCGGGTAGCTGGTGAAGCGGGTGGCTAAGGAGCGGGTAGCAGAGAAGCGGTCACCCCCAGGTTCGGCGGTGAAAAAATCGGGACTGGAGCGCAGTTGGCAAAGGAAAGTGAACGTGACAGCCGAAGTTGGCGCCCGGTATGGTGCGAGCAAACCGCAGATCCTTCGACTACGACGCGCGAAACGCACGCGCGTCTCCGCTCAGGATGACATCGCAATTCAATCGCGCAGTTGTGTTTGGGTGTGGTTGAGGGCCGTGGGAGTTTTCTGTCTTGCAGCAATGCTTGCGAATGCCGCGTTCGCGCAGAGAACGGGCAGGGTGGTGAACGCGGAAGGCGCTCCGGTGGCGGGCGCGAG
>JBAUHD010000329.1:0-3296 GCA_049680085.1 Acidobacteriaceae bacterium | reverse complement strand
TCGGTGGTGTACCTGGACAAGGTGGAGCCGACGCATCGCATCCGCCTCGCGTGTCGCACCGGGATTTCAAACCCGGTGTACTGCACGTCCATGGGCAAGGCGATGCTGGCCTTTCAGCCGGAGCAGTCGATTGAGCAGGTAATCGCGAAAATCACCTTCAAGCCTTTTACGCAGAAGACGCTGCGCTCGCCGGAGGCGCTGTTGAAGTCGCTGGCCAGGGTGCGGCGGCGCGGCTACGCCATTGACGATGAGGAAATCGAGGTGGGCGTGCGCTGCATTGGCGCGCCGATCTTCAACGACGCTCAACAGCCGATTGCGGCGATGAGCGTTTCCGGGCCCACCTCGCGCATTACTCCGCAGAGCGTGCCAGGAATTGCGGAGCAACTGATGCGCTGCTGCCGGGAAATTTCGGCGTCGCTGAACTGGAAGCGGAGAACGGCGCGCGCGTGATTTACAGGGCTCAGGGCTCAGGGCTCAGGGCTCAGGGCTCAGGGCTCAGAACAGCGATGCGGGTTCAGCATTCAGGGATGTCAATTCCTTTTCCATCGCCGTCACGGCGAAACTGCCGGCTCGCCGATTTGCCCGCTCGCCGGCTTTACCTGCCTTCCCTCACCTTGATGACGACGGCTGCGTAGACCGCGCCGGCGGCAATCTTCAATTGGTGCGGCGTGCCTGCCGGGATATTTACGATGTCTCCTTTGGAAATCGTCCGGATCTGGCCATTTTCGATTCCCTTCCCATGCGTCTCCCCATCGGCGTTGGCTTTTGCGTCGATGACGGTCCCGCCCGTGATCAGCGTCGCCTTGCCTTCGGTGACGTAGAAGATGTCGTCGAAATGGGCGTGGACCTCGGCTCCTCCGCTTTTGGTTCGGACGGAGAGCTGGATGGCGTGCGACCCATATTCGCCGAGTTTGGCTCCGCTGCTGCCGGAGGCTTTCGCCTTAGCGACAAGCGACGCCATTTGCGTCGTTACGTCGCGACCTGAGAAAACCTGCGCGCCGCCATTCGACTGCGCGAAGCAGGGCGCGGCGATCAAAGCGGCGGCGAGGATTGGGATAAGCTTCATGGGTTCTCCTGGAGTACAAAGTGCAGGTCCCTCCGCTGCGTCATTGCTTCGCAATGACTCCGGTCGGGATGACAATCGTTGAGCCATTCAATCATCCAATCTCCACTTTGTCATTGCTTCGCAATGACTCCGGTTGGGATGACAATCGTTGAGCCATTCAATCCGATTCGCAATTCCCATGGAATCTGGGACCGCCTAGCGAAGCGCGTCGAGCGGCGCGGGGTCCATGTCGGCGTAGTCCTGGTTTTCCCCGCCCATGCCCCAGCAAAAACTGTAGGCTTGCGTGCCCACGCCGGCGTGGATGGACCAGCCGGGAGAAACCACCACGTCGTGGTTCTTCAGGACGATGTGGCGGGTTTCCTCGGCGGGACCCATGAGGTGAAATACGCGGGCATCGTCGGCGAGGTTGAAGTACACATAAATTTCCGACCGGCGCATGTGGGTGTGGGCGGGCATGGTGTTCCAGTCGCTGCCGGGAAAAAGATGCGTGACGCCCATGACCAGCTGGCAGCTTCGCGCGCCTTGCAGGTGGATGTATTTGTAGATGGTGCGGTGGTTGCAGGTCTCCGCGCTGCCCAGCTCGACGGGGTTGGCGTCTTGTTTGCGGATAAGCGTGGTGGGATGGCTGGCGTGCGCGGGATAGCTGAGGAGATAGAAGAGAGCCGGGGACTTCGGGTCGGCGGACTCGAAGGTGATTTTTTTGGAGCCGCGCCCGATGTAGAGGCAGTCGAGATTGGCGAGCGGGTGAGGCGTGCCGTCAACGTGAATGATGCCGCTGCCGCCGATATTCAGCGCACCCAGCTCGCGGCGCTCAGTGAAGTGCTCGGTGCGCAGCAGGGGGTCGGCGATAAGCTCGACGGGAGTGGCGAGCGGCGCGGCCATGCCCACTACGGCGCGGTCCAGATCGATGTAGGCCAGGTGGAGCGCTCCGGGCTCGTAGAGCCGGTCGAGCAGGAACGTATCGCGAAGCTCTGCCGTGGTCATGGTTGGGTATCGAACCGGGTCGGCCATTAAATAGGTCTTCATAGTTTCCTCTGCGCGCTCGCGTGTTTGCCGCGATTGTTGTGGGTTTTCCCTAGTGCCGGGATGAAGCGCGCGCGCCGCGCCCCGTCTGTTCGAGAAGCCAGAGTGCAAATTCCTTGCCCGCGGCGAAGTTTTCCTGCGCGGGACGGACTTTGCGGTGGTCTGTGTATTCGTTGTAGAGCCAGGGATCAATGACGGCGACGACCGTGCCCTTGCCGTACTTCGCGCTGGCGATGACGATGCCCTGATTGTCGCTCAGCAGCGAGGCGGCGGGAGCTTTGACCGAGATGCCGCAGGTGTCCTTCATATACAGAGTATGCGGGTGGTGAAAGATGGGACCCGCGCCGGTGACGGGGATGAAGCCGGGCGCGAACTGGTCGCCGAGTATGTGATGCTTGAGCACGTTGTCAAAATGGATGCCGAAGCGGTCGGCGATCAGGTTGAAGTGCTCGACATCGGAGTTGTCAGGATCGTTTTCCATCAGCACAAGAACGCCGCCCTGCTTGACCCATGCGGCGACCTGCTGCACGTCTTGCGGCTGGACGTAATTAGGATGCGGGTTCCACTTGGGGATGTCGGGCGAGACGATGAAATACATTTGCGCGTTGCGAAGGCGGGCCAGCGTTGGCGGCTGGTCGAGCATGGCGAGCGATGCGCCGTGGCTTTGGAAGATGTGTCCGAGCAGGGAGAAGCCGCTGCTGCTGAAGTCGCTCCATTTGTAGTGGAAGTAATGCTTCTGTCCGGCGGCGTTGGTTCGCTGCTGGCTGTTGAACCAGGCGTCGACCAGGATGGTTTTGCCGCGGGCCAGCGTGGCTCGCGGAGCCATTTCCATTTCCGTGGCCGCCAGCAGGAAAGCCCCGACTCCTTTGGGGTCGTTGCTCACGACAGGCGAGTGGACATAATAGGAATAGGAACCGTCGCGGGAGAGCTTGCCGCCGAGTCCGATGGCCTTGACGGTGCCAGTGATCGTGACGGAGTCATCCGCGCCGGTCTGTACGAAGTGCGTGAGGATTCCCTGCCACGCGCGAGATGCGTTCTGCGAATAATGCTGGGGGAGATAGCCGAGGCGCACGCCTTTCTGAAGGGCATAGGTGAACATGCAGTCGGCGGAGGACTCGAAGTAGTTGCCGGGCGCATGGGGCTTGTCGAGCACCTGATACCAGAGGCCGGTTTTCGGATCCTGAGCGCGGACGATGGCGGCGGCGGT
>JBAUHD010000328.1:0-8693 GCA_049680085.1 Acidobacteriaceae bacterium | reverse complement strand
TTCGACTCCCGCATGGGACTTGTATGTGGTGTACGCGGGGAAGAACACGGATACGGGGCAGCCGATTATTCAGTTGTTCCTGAACCCGCTGGTGGCTTGGATTTGGTTTGGCGTGGCGATTATTGGATTTGGAACGGTGCTGGCGCTGATTCCGAACATGGCGGCGGCGGGGACGAAGCGGCCGCAGGCTCCGGCGGAGCTGCCGGTGTTGACGACGCAGGGTGGTGATTGATGGGGTTCTTCTTGCATCGCCGCTCAGGGGCTAAAGCCCCGTCGAGTTTGGGGGCTTGTTCGGCACGGCTCAAGCCGTGCCCTGATACGAAGCCATCCGCAGACTCGCGGAAGAGCCGTTCGTTTGGAAGAGTCCTCTTCTCGTGTCTGGCGGTATGTTTGCTGGCGGCTCTGGCTATGGGCGCGGCGGACAATGGGGCGCGCTTCAATTCTCTGACCGCCAAGCTGATGTGTACCTGCGGGTGCGGGCAGACGCTGGGGACGTGCAATCACCTGGGCTGTTCCTCGCTGGCGCGCGAAGGCGGCGAGTTGAAGACGGCGATTGATCGCGGGGACAGTGATAACACGATCCTGATCGCGTTTCAGAATGAGTATGGGCCGACGGTGCTGTCGGCTCCGCTGCTGACGCGGTTCAACATGATTGCGTGGGTAGTTCCGCCGGCGGTGCTGCTGCTGGGGATTGCAGGGACGTTTGTGCTGGTTCGGCGGTGGCGGCGGAGAGTGGCGGCAATGCCAGCGGTGGAACATGGCGCGGAGTTCGAGGCGATACGGGAGCGAGTTCGGAAGGAGACAGAGCTGTGATTGCGCTGAGCTGCGGGCTGCTGCTGGTTGGCATTCTCGTCTACGTCTTCTATCCCGAGCGTCATGTGGAGGAGCAGCGGCAGAAGACGCGGCTGGAGTATCTGCGCGAGCGGAAGGATGTGCTGTACGACAATCTGCGGGATTTGAATTTTGAGTATCGCGCGGGGAAATTTGTGGAAGAGGACTTTCACAGGCAACAGATTCTGCTGGAAGATGAGGCGGCGGGTGTGATGGCGGAGATTGAGGTGCTGGAGGGACGCTGAGAAGCGGGTGGCTGGTAGAGCGGGTAGCTAAAGAGCGGGTGGCTGGTGAAGCGGGTGGCGGAAGAAGATTGTTTTGATTACGGCTCTTGTGCTGGCGCGAGGAAAAATGCAGATCCTTCGACTCCTTTGGCGCTGACGCGCCAAATTTCGCTCAGGATGACATCGTGTTTAAGACAATGACAAAGAAAAACATGAAGCTTTTATTAACTCTTGGCGTGTTGGCGCTGATGACAGGTTCCCTCGCGGCGCAGGCGGCGACGGTTACTGGCGTGGTGACGAACAAGACCACGAACAAGCCGGACGCGGGCGACGCGGTGGTGCTGATCTCGTTTTCGCAGGGGATGCAGGAGACGGCGCGGACCAAGACGGATGCGCGCGGGCGTTTTTCGATTGATGTGCCCGACAATAACGTTCACCTGCTGCGCGTGGACCACCAGAAGGCCGCGTATTTTGAGCCGCTGCGTCCGGGGACCACTCATGTGGACATCACCGTGTACGACGTTGGCGAGAAGGTCGCCGGGGTTGCAACCGAGGCCGATGTGATGCGCGTGGAGGCGGGGCCGCAGGGCTTGCGCGTGGTGCAGAACTATTTTGTGAAGAATGCTTCGAGTCCGCCGCGGACGCAGTTTGGGATGAAGGCGTATGAAGTGTACGTGCCGCCGGGCGCGAAGATTGAGGCGGCGGCGGCGGCGGGACCGCAGGGGATGCCGGTGTCGTCCTCTCCCATGGCGCAGAAGGACGCGGGACACTATGCGTTTGTGTTTCCGGTGCGTCCTGGGGAGTCGCGGTTCCAGTTGACCTACACGCTGCCGTACAGCGGCAGCTTTGAGTTCACTCCGAGGGTGGCGCTGCCGACGGAAAATCTGGCGGTGATGCTGCCGAAGAGCATGAGCTTCAAGGGCGGGTCGGCGTTTGTGCCCGCCGATGTGGAGGACAACGCGCAGACGTTTCTGGCGAAGAACGTGCTGCCCTCGCAGAAGGTTTCGTTCACGGTGTCGGGCACGGGGACGATGCCGGCTCAGTCGCAGCAGGCTTCCGGGGACCAGGGAAATGCGAGCGGGGGCGGGGCTCCGTCGGCGGAGAACGACGACCGGCCCGGCGGGGGATTGGGGGACCCGATTGATACTCCCGACCCGTTGCAGAAATTCAAGTGGTGGATATTGAGCGGGCTGGCGCTGCTGCTGGTGATTGCGGCGGGGTTCTTTTTGCGGGCGCGTCCGGCGGAAGCGGTTGCGGGCGGGGCTCCTGCGCCGTCTCCTTTGGTCCCTGCGCCTGTGCCGTCGGCAGCGGGATCAGGGTCGCTTCTAGACACGCTGAAGAACGAGTTGTTCGCTCTGGAGACGGAGCGGCTGGAAGGAAAACTGACCGATGCCGAGTACGCGGAGCAGAAGGCGGCTCTGGAGCAGGTGCTGAAAAGGGCCTTGAAGCGGCAGAGCAGCGAGGCGGTTTGATTCTTCCCACCCTCCGCGCAAGAGCGGCGCGAAGGATGGGGCCCCCGGTCGTGCTATGCGGTGCGTTTTGTCTTTTGCCTCGCGATGACGCCCCTCAGCGCGTCGTCCATTCGAGTCTGCCATCCCTCGCCGGTCGAGCGGAAATGCTCGACGACTTCAGGAGACAGGCGGATGGTAATGCGTTCCTTTGTGGGCGCTTTCTGAGGTCCCCGCCCACTCCGAATCACCTTTCCTTTGTGGGTGATGGCGGCGTTCTTCCAATATGCCTTGACGGCAGCCTCGTCGTTCGGATCGTAGGGGCCGTCTTCCGGGGAATAGGGAATCGGCGCACTTTCAGGCAGGTTGCGCACATACTCCCAATCGGTCTTGCTCTTAGACTTTGAGCGATTCATAGATGACCCGTTCCTCCCGTGAGGCGTTCCGAAATGAGATGATGCGGACGTTCTCGGCGCGTTTTGTGTACACGAGCGCTAATACCCGGCCTGCGACCTTGATCAATGCCAAATCCAGATGCCGCGACTCGCTTCCTCGCGGAGAGTCAATCGTGACCTTGCCGGGATGTTCGTAGACGACGTGAGCATCTGCAAAATCAAGGCGATGCTTCTTGAGATTCGACCTTCGCTTTGCCTCATCCCATTCGTACATTATTTTTATTGTGCGTACAAAATATCCGAGAGTCAACCAGGAATGGTTCTGAAGCGGGTCAGTTTGAAAGAAACATCCCTCAGGGGCTAAAGCCCATAACTTTTTAGCCGTTATTCGGCATGGCTGAAGCCGTGCCCTGATACGAATCTGTTCAAGCTGACCCACTATCTACTTCTGAGGCGCGTTGAGGAATTCCGCGCTCGAGTTCGGGACACCGTGGCTGGTTCCTCACTTGATTCCCCCTTGGATTGGGGGGCAATTCACAAGCGTTCGCACGCTATAGTCAAACATGGCGAATCTCACGACCTGGCGCGGGCGTGGCAAAAACTGACGTATCCAAAAGCCGAGGCACGATGCTTGTCGATGACGAGTCCGGACTTTTGCGTCCCGCCGCCGCTTCCAGGCGTGTCGAGAAAGATTTTCTTCCCGAAAAATTCGCGGAGCGGTTTCCGGCGCGGCCTTTCGATGAGATCGGGAATGAGGCGCGGGTGCGGCGGCGGGGGCCGGTCCATAAGGGCGTTTTGCCGGCCTGGGTGAAGACGCGATGGGGGCGATTTGCGTTTGCCGCTCTGACGCTGGGGGCTCTGGCGGGGGTGGTGGTCGCGGCGCTGGCGGTGCGGAGTTATTTTGAGCACGACGCGCGTTTTCGGATCGATTCGTCCAACTCGATTCAGACGATGGGCAACAGCCAGTTGACGCGGAACGACCTGCTGTCGGTGTTTGGCGCGGACATCGGGCGCAACATCTTCTATGTTCCGCTGGCGGAGCGGCGCGCAGACCTGGAGGGGATTCCCTGGGTGGAGCACGCGACGGTGATGCGGATTCTGCCCGATGAGCTGCGCGTGGCGGTGCGGGAGCGGACGCCGGTGGCCTTTGTGCGGGTGGGGGACCGGATCAAGCTGGTGGATGGAGCGGGCGTGATTCTGGACATGCCGCCGACGATGATGGCGGCGCGGAAGTTTTCGTTTCCAGTGGTGACCGGGATCAGCGCCGCCGATCCGCTTACGACGCGGGCGGCGAGGATGGAGCTGTACCAGAAGTTCATGCATGCGCTGGGAGACGGTGGCGGGCCGTTTCTGGCGCAGGTGAGCGAAGTGGATTTGTCAGACCCGGAGGATTTGCGGGTGACGTTGCCGGTGAAGTCGAGCGATCTGCTGTTGCATTTCGGAGACAAGGATTTTCTGGCGCGGTACCGGATTTACGAGTCGCATTTGAGCGAGTGGGAGCAGCAGTATCCGAACCTGGCGGCGGTGGATTTGCGGTATGAGAACGAGGTGGTTTTGAAGATGGCGCAGAACAGCGATCAGCGTTCAGCGATCAGCGGTCAGGAACAGCAATCGGTGAACAGCGATCAGCATTCAGGAACGCAGGGCTCAGGGGTCAGGGCTCAGGGATCAGCGGCGGCGAAGAAGGCAGTTGTGGCGAAGAAGAAGGTTGTGGCGGGGACGCGGGCGCATTCCGTGAAGGGGCACACCACACGTCACGCGAGGAAGAGACGATGAGCCAGCAGGCGGAAAACCTGATCGCGGTGCTCGACATGGGCAGCGCGAAGACGCGGGTGCTGGTGGCGGAGCTGAATGAGGGCGCGCTGCGCTATCGCGGGCACGGCATTGTGGATGCGGGCGGGATGAAGAAGGGCCTGATCGCGGAACTGCTGCCGGCGGCGGAGTCGATTGACAAAGCCGCCAAGCTCGCCGAGGCGCGCGCGGACGCGGTGATTGAGAGGTGCGTGATCGCGGTGGGCGGCTCGCATATGCGCGGGGTGAACAGCCGGGGAGGCATCAGCCTGGGCGCACGGATGCGGGAGATTACCCGCGAAGACGTGCGGGCGGCGGTGGACCGCGCGCGGTCGGTTTCGCTGCCGAATGACAAGGAAGTGATGCACCTGCTGCCGCAGCAGTTCATTCTGGACGACCAGCCGGGGATTCATGATCCGGTGGGAATGGTGGGGAGCCGGCTGGAGGTGAACCTGCATATTTCCGTGTGTTCGGCGAGCGCGATTCAGAGCATTGTGACGTGCGCGAACAAGGCCGGTCTGGAAGTGACGGACTCGGTGTTTGAAGGGATTGCGGCGGCGGAGGCGACGATTTCCGCCGATGAGCGCGAGCTGGGCGTGTGCCTGATTGATATCGGCGCGAGCTCGACGGAGTTGATTGTTATTTTCGAGGGCTCGGTAGCGCATACCTCGGTGATTCCGATTGGCGGGGACCATTTCACGAATGACCTGGCGGTGGGACTTCACGTGACGCCTCCGGAGGCGGAGTGGATCAAGCGCGAGTACGGGAACGCGGTGGTGACTTCGGTTTCGCAGGTGGATGAGATTGAGCTGCGCGGGATGCCGGGCTATGAGCCGCGGCTGGTTCCGCAGCGGCTGGTGAGCGAGATTCTGGAGCCGCGAGCGCGGGAGCTTTTCCATATGCTGCGCGACAACCTGCGCCAGGGCGGCGTGCTGGAGGCGCTGGGCGCGGGCTGCGTGCTGACGGGCGGCGGAGCGCGGCTGTCGGGATTGCTGGACGTGGCGGAGAGTCTGCTTCGGGTTCCAGCGCGGATCGGCACGCCGGTGCCGCTGTCGCGGATGCCGGAGGAGTTGGCGCAGCCGGAGTGCGCGGCGCTGATCGGAACCTTGCTTTACACCCACCGCACGAGCGTGCTGCGCGCGGCGGAAGACCACAGTTTGCGCGCCAAGCTGCGCGCTATTTTTGCCGGAAGCCTATAGGAGCGGAACCATGCAGGAGCGAGAGGGAATTCGAATTCAGTATCAGGACGAAGTGCCGCGGGGAGCGCGCATCAAAGTAATCGGTGTGGGCGGCGGCGGCGGCAACGCGGTGAACCGCATGATTGCGGCGCGATTGGAGGGCGTGGAGTTTATCGCGGCCAACACCGACCGTCAGGCGCTGCAATTGTCGCAGGCTCCGGTCAAGCTGCAACTGGGGGCGCGGCTGACGAGCGGGCTGGGGGCGGGCGCGAATCCCGACGTGGGGCGGAATGCGGCGCTGGAGGATTCGGAAAAGATTCTGGAGGCGCTGGAAGGCGCGGACATGGTGTTTGTGACGGCGGGGCTGGGCGGCGGCACGGGCACGGGCGCGGCTCCGGTGATCGCGTCGCTGGCCAGCGAGCTGGGCGCACTGACGGTGGCGGTGGTGACGCAGCCTTTCAACTTTGAGGGCAAGCGGCGGATGGCGCAGGCGCAGTTCGGCATGCAGGAGTTGCTGGAGAGCGTGGACACGATGATCGTGATTCCGAACGAGAAGCTGCTGGCGGTGGCAAAGGACGCGGGATTTTTCGAGTCGTTCCGGATTGCCGACGACGTGCTGCGTCAGGGCGTGCAGGGGATTTCCGACATCATTACGATTTCCGGGATCATCAACCGCGATTTTGCCGATGTAAAAACCACCATGGCCGGAATGGGCTACGCGGTGATGGGGACGGCGGTGCGCGCCGGGCAAAACCGGGCAATCGAGGCGGCGCAGGCGGCCATGGCTTCTCCGCTGCTGGAGGCGGGCGCGATTGATGGAGCGCGCGGCATCCTGATCAACATCAGCGGGTCGAGTTCGCTGAAGCTGAGCGAGGTGAATGAGGCTTCGACGCTGATTCAGAATTCGGCGCACGAGGACGCGAACATTATTTTCGGCGCGGTGCTGGACGAGACGATGGGCGATGAGGTGAAGATCACGGTGATCGCGACCGGGTTTCGGCAGGAGATGCCGGAGCGGCGCGATCGGATGCTGAACGCCGCGCTGCGGGAGCCGGGGGCGCCACGGGTGGAGATTCCTGTGCGCCCGGTGAAGCCGAAGTTCGCAAGCGAAGATGAGGACGAGGGGCCGATGGTTCGCGTGAGCCTGGCGGCGGAGCCGGTTTTTGTGGACGCGGAAGAAGAGCCGGAGATCCAATCAAGGCTGGAAGCAGAGGAAATGGCCGCGGCGACGGAGGCGGCGGTTGAGGAGCCGGAGGCTGCTCCGGTTGCGGTGTTTGCCGCCGCTCATGAGGAGGAGCGGGGAGAGAACCTGGATATTCCGGCGTTTATGCGGCGGGGCGGGATGTAGGTGAAGCTATGATGGAGTAACCGGTTTCCGGTGAGGGCGTGTTCCGTTCTGAGGCAGATGTTACTGAATTGGGAACAGATTGGAATTGGAACGATTTTTTGGTGACGTTTTTAGCTCTTTCGGTGGGTAAGATGGAGCAGACTTTCCGGGCCATGGGGTTGCGGGCCACAGGATTTTTGGATTGATGAGACGCATTTTCCTTTTCGCACTTGCAGGACTGCTGGCGTTGCCAGTGAGCGCGTTCGCCCTGGACAACGGGACGACGCCGACGGCGACGACCACCACGACGACCACGCATCGCCGGGCGCGGCGTCACGCGCACGTTGTGGAGAAGGCTTCGGCGCGGCGTCACGTGCGGCGGTTGCAGCATTCGCGCAGGGTGGCGACGACGCGGGTGCGGCGTTCGCGGCGGACCAGAGCGCGGGTTCATCGGCGGCGCAGCTATGAGCGGTTCTATGCGGACTCTTTCGTATCCGACCCGACGGATTTGACGCGGGGAGACATCACGGCAGGCGAGGACCCGATAGTGCGCCAGGCGGCGCTCGACGCGCTGGGCAACATGAACGGGACGGTGGTGGCGATCGATCCGAGCGATGGGCGCATTCTGGCGATGGTGAACCAGAAGCTGGCGCTTTCCAGCGGAGCGGAGCCGTGCTCGACCATCAAGATTTCAGTTTCGCTGGCGGCGCTGGAAGAGGGAATTGTCACCAAGGACACGCTGGTGAACCTGGGTCATGGGTATCGCATCAACATGACGACGGCGCTGGCGCACTCGGTGAATGCGTACTTTGAGGTGCTGGGGCGCGAGCTTGGCTTCGAGCGCGTGAAGCATTACGCAAACCAGTTCGGGCTGGGCGAGTTGGCGGGGTACGATATTCCGGGCGAGCATCTGGGAGTTTATCCCGATGAGCCTTTGCCGGTGGACAAGGGCGGCGTGGGACGGATGTGCTCGTTCGGGGAGAGCATTTCGATGACGCCGCTGCAATTGGGCGCGCTGGTGGCGGCGATTGCCAACGGTGGCACGCTGTACTATTTGCAGCATCCGACGACCGAGAGCCAGGTTGCGGATTTCCAGCCGCGGGTGAAGCGGACGCTGAACATCAAGCCGCTGATTCCCGAGGTGCAGGCGGGGATGCTGGGCGCGGTTGATTATGGGACGGCGCGGTCGCTGCGGGCCAGCTTCAAACAGTTTCCGGTGCTGGGCAAGACCGGTACGTGTTCGAATGACGGCACGCGGTTCGGGTGGTTCGCCTCCTATGCGGACACGCAGTATGGGCGGATTGCGGTGGTGTTCTTCCTGGAAGGCGGACGGGCGACCTTCGGACCGAAGGCGGCGGAGTTGGCGGGGCACTTCTACCGCGACCTGCTGGACGACCGCTACTTCGCGGCGAAAGAGCCCTCGCAGCCGGGGACCGCGGCGGTCACGCCGGTTGGGTTGAGCCAGTAGAAGGAAACGGGTTTCGAGAATTCAGGCCCGG
>JBAUHD010000327.1:0-1621 GCA_049680085.1 Acidobacteriaceae bacterium | reverse complement strand
CGCTTCGCCGCCGCATCCGCCGCGCCAAAGTGCAGCTTCACTCCATCGCCGGCGGCTCTTTTCTCCGCGTCAGAAAGATATTCCACAATCTCCCCCGCATAGGTCGCGTAATCATAAGGCAGTACGTCCGCGTTGGCCATGATCAACACCTCCAGCCCGAACACTCGCGCCTGCTGCTGCTCATATTTGAAGCTTGGATCGGCATTCTGCGTGAACCACTGGTAATTGTCGAATACCGAGTGATACACCCCATAAGGCCCGCCCGAGCTGATGTCCGTCGAAGGCACCCCATACCGCTGGAGAAACGGCGAATAATCCGACCCGCTGCCCAGGTCGCCGATCCGCGCTCCGGTTTCCGACGCACTGCCCTGGCGATGCTGGTTGAACCCAAGGTTCGGATGCTGCGCCGCCGCGTGCTCCGCTTGCTGCTTCACCCAGGCCTCATACACTGTGCCTCCGCTGGGACTCGGAACCTGCCTCGTCACATCGCGCACAAACTGCTTCAGCGACGGAACCGACTCCGCGTCAAAATCCGGTCCGGAAACGCCAACATCCATATTGAAATACGCAACCGCGTGCGCCAGTTCTTTTGCGTGGTCCTCCGTCCACTCGGTCGATCCAATCAAGCCCTCTTCCTCCGCGTCCCAACTCGCGAACACAATCGTTCGCTTCGGCCTCCATCCCTGCTTCAGCAGCACGCCCACTCCGCGCGCCGCTTCCAGCATCGCCGCCGTGCCGCTGTTAGGGTCCACTGCGCCGTAGACCCACGCATCGCGATGGTTCCCCGCAATCACCAGCGCATCCGGAAACTCCGCCCCCGCAACCCGCCCCATTACGTCCCAGATCGTCCGAAACTTAAAGTCCTGCTTCAACAGCATGTGGACCTTCACCTTGTCCGCGCCGCCCACGTGATAGGTAAACGGCAGCGCGCCCTGCCACCCCTGGGGCACAGCCGCCCCGCCCAGCGCTTTCAGAATCGGCTCCGCATCGTGCCACGAAAGCGGCTGCGAAGGAATCTTCGGCAGCGCCGCGGCCTCGCTCGGTGGAGTCCGCTTCGACGCGGGCAGATTTGGAGTCGAGGCAATTCCCGGCGTCGTCGCGTCCCCTGGATACTTGAACATGTACTCCACCGACCCCATCTGCACGCCGGTCGCAGGACGATACGGACCCTTCGGATACGTGTCGCCACGAAAATATCCGTCATCCGCCGGGTCGGAATAAATCAGCACCCCAACCGCGCCCCGCTGCTGCGCAATGTAAACCTTCACGCCGCGAAAATTCGCTCCGTAACGGACCAGAACAATCTTCCCCTTCACGCTCACGCCCAGCTTGTCCAGCGCGGCAAAATCCTCGGGCTGCCCATAATTCGCATACACCACGCCCGCCGTCACATCGCCCGAGGGCGACGACCCATTGAAGGGCATCACCACACGCGGATCCTTGTCATAGCGGTCCCCCGCCACATGCTCCCGTGTTGGCCCCTTCATCAACACCTTTCCGCTCGCGTCCGTCGCCTCAATATGGATCGCCACCGGCAGGTTCATCCACGCAACGTAGGGAACAATCGTCGTCTCCAGCCCCGCCGCCCGAAACTTCGCCGCCACAAACTGCGCCGTCGCGT
>JBAUHD010000326.1:0-15113 GCA_049680085.1 Acidobacteriaceae bacterium | reverse complement strand
CGCTATAGGTTCCGGCGTGGACGAATTCCCCCTCCAGGCGTACGAACTTAGTCTGCTGGGCGAGAGGAACGTGAATGTCGGCCTGCGAGAAGACGGTGACGACATCGCCAGGCTCAAGCTCGAGATTCTGACGGGGGTCGTGATCGAGGACGAGCTTGCCGAGGTCGAAGGGAACGAGCGAGGTTTTGAGGGTGTTGGGGTTGAGGCGCTCGATGACGGCGTAGTCCCAATCGATCTCCGGCGCGGGCAAGGTGATGCGGATGCGGCGGGTAGTTCCGGCGGTGTTTTCGGTGACGACCTGGTTTTCGCGGGAAGCGAGGGTTCCGCCGCCGATTTGCGGTGCTGAGTTCATCGGCTGCTGAGAGTTCGGCTGGGGCGCGTTTCCATTTTCGCTGCCGGATGACTGATCGTAGGACTGGTTGGAGCCTTGGGGGTTCTGAGGATTCTGGGCGTTCTGGTCGGCGGCTGTACCCTGGTTCTCCGCGCTGTTTGTGCCGCAGCGATACCAGTCGGAATTGTAGGCGGCGTTAAGAGACCGGCACTCGGCGGCGGTGCGCGGGAAGTTCTGGGCGCGGGTGCGCAGATCGATGGCGCGGGAGGGCTGGCTTTGCGCGGCCAGCATGGGCACCGGCTCAAATTGTGGAGCGGGAAGGCCGGCCTGGGCGCGCTTCCACCAGTAATCGCGGGTGAGAAGTGAGTCACGGTCGGGGATGAGGTCAGAGAGGCGCATCCCTTTGTGCCATGCGAAGCGGCCGGGGTTGGCGAGGTTGCCGCGCAACGTCACCGTGTTTTGATACATGGGGATGATGGAGAGGACGCGCAGAATATCGCCCTGCTGAAGTACGGTAGCCAGTCCCTGTTGGTCGAAAGCCACTTCCATGGCGGCGCGGTCGTGATGGTTCTGAATGCGCTCGACGGAGATGCGGGCGTTGGAGGCGGTGGTGGAGGCTCCCCCCGCGTACTCCAGAAGCTGGGCGATGGTGGAGGTGGGCTCGCGCAATTCGTAAATGGCGGGATGGCGCACGCTTCCGGTGAGGGCAACCTGCGGGCCGACCGGAGGAATGAAGATGACATCGCCGGATTGCAGGTGGGCGTCGTGAGATTTATCGCCGTGAACCAGCAGGTCGTAGAGATCAAAATCAGCGATGGTCTTGCCGTCGCGCTTGAGGTAAATGTGGCGCACGGAGCCCTCGACGGAGGGTCCGCCGCTCGCGAACAGGGCGTCGACCAGCGTGCTGAGGGAGCTGATGGTGTAGGTTCCGGGGCGCTGCGCCTGTCCCACGACGTAGACCTGCACGGCGCGAATCTGGCCGATGTCGGCGGTGAGGTCGAAATTGCGGAAGACGCGCCCGACAGCGGCGTGAAGATGATCGCTGAGGTCCTGGTATGGAAGACCGGCGACGTGGACCTGGCCGACCTGCGGAAGATAGATATTTCCGGTGCGGTCCACCTGCACGTTCGCATTGAAATTTACTTGCCCCCAGATGCGTATGCGCAACTCGTCGCCGGGACCAATGATGTAGCCGGACGGAACGGGCGTTTCATCAATGGGCGCGAAGGTGGAGGGAGCCTTCTGGAAGAGATTTGCGCCGAAGACAGGAAGGACATCTCCGGTGGTTCCAGCGACGAATTTCTGAAATTCGGTGAGCGGCTGGGGCGGCAGCGGTTTTTCGTTGGGGACGTTGCGGTAGCGGCTCTCGGGATAATTTCTGTTGGTGCCGTTATCCATGTAGGTTGGCGGCTGAACCATGCCGGGTTGCTGGAATGGCGAGGGAGTCCGGGTAGTCGGAGTCGTCACTGTCTGAGGAGTGTAGACATTCTGTGTGCTGGACTGGCACTCGGCGGAGTTGGCGAGCAGCGGGTCGGAGCAGTCGACGGCGGGCCTGATGGAAGGGCTCGAAGGATAATCGGTGGAGGAAGAATTCTGCGCCGTCGCAAAAGGCGAGAGCAACGCGAAGAGAATGCCGAGACTGACAACCAGTTTCTTACGCATAGCGTTCAGACGCCGCTCAGATGCCAGGATGGGCCATCCGGACCAGCGCAAATCCTGCTCCTTCGGGGGCCTGCGAACCGCGGGATTTTGCTGCCTTATAGAGTTTATAGGCAGCGGGCTGCAAAGCAAAAAAGAATGGGCTCCGCGATCTTCAGCCGCACGCATGCGCTTATTCGACCGAAATCTGGGTGGTGGCGGTCCGCGTGAGGCCGGGTACGCTGCCCGTAACGGTGACGGTGTAGGTGGTGGTCGGTGGGGGCGGGCTCGTCCCGCCGCCGCCGCCGGAGGAGCCGCTGCCCGCGCTGGAAGCGACGCCGCAGCCGAGGGGAAGAATCAGAATGAGAAAAACGCAGGCGGCGAGGGCGCTCCATTTGCGGCTGCGCTTGCCGAGGAAGCCGAGCGGGAGCAGCATGGCGAGCGCGAGGCCGATGGGCTTCCAGTTGGAGCCGGCGGCGCTTGCCTTTTGGGGCACAGTGAAGGTCACGGTTGCGGACTGAGCAATGCTTCCGGTGAGGGTGACGGATCCGGGAGCCACGGAGCAGGTCGCGGTGGCCGGCGCGACTGAGCAGGTCAGGCCAACGGGGCCTTGCGAAGCGGTGACGGAATTGACGTTGACCGTATAAGAGGTTCCGGACTGGCCGCCGCTGACGAGTCCGGTGGGCGGGCCGTCAAGCGTGAAGGCCGCACCGCTGCCGGAGAGCGCGATGGTGCGGGTAAAGCCAACCGCGGTTACGGTGAGGCTGCCGGTGAGGGCGTTGACCTGGCTGGGGGAAAAGACGATGGCGTAATTGCAGCTTGCACCTGGAGAGAGCGTGGCGCCGCAGGCATTCTGGGGCGCGGATGGAGCCGGGGCAAAGTCGCCGGTAATGGCGCTTGTGATTCCAGAAAGAGAAGCGGAGCTGTTGTTCGAGAGCGTCACGATTTGCGGCGGGCTGCTTTGGTTGACGGCGTAGTAGCCGAAGTTAAGTGGGTTCGGGGAAATGGAAATGGAACCCGGCGGGGCGATGCCGGTTCCGGTGAGCGCAACCTGCTGGATGTGCGGACTGGCGGAGGATCCCTGGACGGTGACGTCGCTGACGGTGAGGGTCTGAGAATCGACGCCGAGGCTGGTGGGCGCGAAGCTCACCAGAATGGCGCAGGCAGAATGGCCGGCGAGAGTGGTTCCGCAATCATTGGTAACGACGTAGCCGGATGGTGAAGTCAGGTCGATCTGCTGCACCGCCTGGTCGCCGGTGTTGGTCATGGTGAGGGTCTGTGGCGCGCTGGTTGACCCGACAGCGACGGATTGGAAATTGAAGCTGAGAGGCATGGGCGAGAGCGTGTCGGTTGCGACGCTTTGTCCGATGCCGGAAAGCTGCGCAGTCTGCGTGCCCGCACTGTCCACGACGGAGAGCAGGCCGGTGCGGCTGCCGGAAACAGTGGGCGTAAAAGTGACGCTGACGGTGCAACTGTCGCCGGACGTGTTGGCCGCGGTAAGCGAGCTGCCGCAGGAGTTGGCGACGATCGCGAAATCCCCGGAGATGGAGACGGCGCTGAGGGTGGCGGCCGCTCCTCCAGTGTTAGCGATCACGATGGATTGTCCGGCCTGGGGCCCTCCCGGCGCGGTCGGCGCGCTCGATCCGCAAGGCGCTGACGTGGTCAGGCCGACAGGCGTGGACTGAAAGCAAAGCGAAGAAGGAGTGAGGGTGATGAGGGCCCCCGCGGTTCCGGTTCCGCTTAATGGGACGGCAATTTGCCCTCCAGGAACGTTTCCGTAAACCGTGAGCGAGCCCGTGTCCGCACCGATCTTTGTGGGAGCGAAACGCACTTCGATGATGCAGGCGTTTCCGGGCGCGAGGGACGCTCCGCTGCAAGTGCCGTCTTCGGTGAAATCGCCGACGGCGGTGACGGCGCTGATCTGCAATGGCACGCCGCCGGAATTGGTGACGAGCAACTGCTGCGGCGCGCTGGTTGTTCCGACGGCCTGGTTTCCGAAGATGAGACCCACGGCGGGCTTTATGGTGGCGGTGGTGGTTGCGGCGTTGGGAAGGCCGATCTGCCATACGCCCCGGCCGAAGGTTGCCGCCAGCATGACGGGCCCACTGCTGGTATTGACGAGCGACAAACCGGTGACAGGAACATTCGGCAGGGAGGACCCGAAGATGCTCCAGCAGGAGGAGGTGAGTTGGGAACAACTGGCAATGTTCTGCGTGTAGTAGACACCGGCGTCGGTTGCGAGATAGACGGTGCTGGCCTCGGTGGGATCGACGACGATGGCGTTGGCGGGCGCGTCCGGAAGGCCGCGGGAGATGTTCTGCCAGGTCGAGCCGCCGTCGGTGGAGCGGTAAGCATGGAGCGCGCCGACACCCTGCACCGTCACATAAACGACCTGTCCACCCGGCGTGTGCGGATCGACATAAACACTGGAAATATCAAAGCCGCTAGGATTGAATCCGTAGAGATTGTCTGAGAGATCGTTCCATTGCGGGCTGGCGGGGACGCCGTTGAGGACGACCTGCTCGAAGACGTGGCCGGCCACGGTCGCACCCCCGTCGTAGAGGCCGGCCATTCCGGCGTAGACACGTTCGGCGGTTCCGGCTGAGCCGCCCGAGGCGGCGAGGGAGCGAATCTCCGCATTGCTATTGCAGTAGGGTCCGTTGTTGCCGTCCAGCATCGCGCTTACCGGACTCTGGACGCCGCCGCCGGCGGGCCCCCACCAGACACGGCACGTGCCGAGAAGGAGGCTGGACGAGTCCTGAGGATCAAGCATCCAGGGAGCGGGAATGATCTGGCCGTAACCGTCGTTGCCTACATCGGCGCTCTCGACGACGGGAGAGCCGAAGCCGGAGACCTGGCAGGCTGATCCGCTGGTGCAAAAATTGATGCCGATGCCGAATTCCGATGTGGCATACCAGTTCTGCGGATTGACCGGATCGATGGCCGCGTAGTCGCCTTCTCCATTGAGCACCTGCCGCCACGCGGCGCTGCCGGTGATGGGAGCGGCGGTTCCCAGCGGCCCGAGCGAAACCATCATCATTTGAGGATTCGTGGGATCGGGGGCTATCTCCTCCACGTCGGAGATGGAGCCGGTGAAGCCCGGATTCAGGTTCTGGAAGTGCGAGGCATCGTCGGCGGAGCACTGATTGCCCTGCTGGTTGACAGCATCGGTGGAGCGCCAGAGGCCTCCATCATTCCCGAAATAGAGCAGGCCACTGGAGCCGAAGGTGGAGTCGATGGCGAATTGCGCCGGCGCGACGTGCGCTGAATTGCAGTCAGAGGACTGAGCGTGCGTGGTGTTCCGCCAGGCGCATCCCGCGCCCAGATCGCAGCGATAAATATCGCCGGTCCCGGCGAAGAGAAGAGTGTCGGGCTGCGAATTCGCCACCGCGGGGACGGCGGCGAGGTAAAGGTCATAGTCCGCCTGCGGAATGAGGGTAGGCTGCGTGGGATTCAGCGCTCCGGCATCGAGGGCCGAGTCATCGATTTGGGTGAATGCCGGTTCGGACGCGGAACAGGAGCCGGAGGTGAGATTGCAGTCATCCTGCCAGAGGCCCTGATCGAGATTGTTGACGTCGGTGGTCAAGGCGAAGGTATCGCCCGTAACCGACTGCACGGCCAGAACCCCGTTGTAAATGGGGCAGGCCTGGCTGCCTGCATAGCGGCTGTTGGTGGGGCACATGAGCATCGTAAGGTTGACGCCGGGCTGACTCGCCAGGCGAGTCCAGTTCTGCCCGTCCGGTGATTCGTAGTAGCCATGGAAGCGCACCGCCGCCAGAAACTCCTTACGCGCCGCGTTCCACACAACGGAGGTAATCGCGTTTCCGCAAGGCTGGCGCGAGCCGGGGGTCTGGCATTGGAGAAAAGTTGTTTCCGGCGATTGGACAAGACCTCCATCGGGGTCGGTGATGGTGGCCATGTACCAGGTCTGCCCCTGGTCCGTGGAGTAGTAGATTCCGAGGATGTTCTGCTTGGTGTTTGCGGCGCTGACCTCGACGCCCTGCTCGGCGCGGGAGACCGCGGCGACAACCACCTGGCTTCCCGCCACAGTTCCCCACGCGAAGCCGGCAAAACCATTCCCGGTAAAGGTGAAGTTGTTCTGCGCGCCGGCGGCGAGATCATTGGATTGGCTAATCAGAGTCCATTGGCTGCCTCCGTCGGTGGAGCGGAGGATTCCGCTGCCAAAATAGGAAGCGGTCGTGTCGTTCGGCTCGCCGGTGCCGACGAGCAGGACGGGAGTCGTTCCCGGAGCCACAGGCTGCACGCTGATGGCTCCAATACTGAGCGAGGGCGCGTTCAGGCCCTGGGGAGACGAGGAATAAACAAAGTCGGTGAGCGGGACGAAGGAGATGGAGCTCAGGGCGCCGGCGGCATTCGTGGATTTCCAGACGCCGCCCGAGGCGGTCCCGACATAGACGGTGTTGCCGGAGGGGTCGGATGGATCGGCGGCGATGCTGGTGACCCGGCCGGTGACGGCTCCATAAGCCGCGGTCGTGACCTGGGCAGGCCCCAGCGGCTGCCAGGCGGGTACTGGAATTCCGGTGGTGACAAGCTTCTGTGCGAACCCGCGATACTGCGCGCGGGAGTGGGAGAGAATTTGCGCGGGGCTGGGGCGGACAACGGCGAAATCGCGCGGCGAGGACACCACTCCGCGCTCGGCGAGGAATGCGGCGCTGCGCTGGTGGGCCAGAACTTCGTTACCCAGCGCCGGCTTGCGGATTTGCTGCGCGGATGCGGCGAGCGAGGCCGCGAACGATGCGCAGAACAGGAACTTGAATCGATAGCCAATCACGGTGCGCCAACCTCGTCCGCTGAAGACCAGCGGCTCTCGTCTCCATTGCATATGCAAAAAGCTGCGCACATGAGCATGGAGGGAAGAGAAACCCCGCGGCGGTTTCAGAATGGAAGCGTTGGCCCATTATGGGACGGCGCGGAGCGCGAACATAGATTACTTTGGTGTGGAACCGTGGCCGGGCGACCGGGGCGCGAAAATATTTCACAGGATTTTGGGATGGGATGAACTCTTCGAGGCCGCAAACAGCAAGTCCCTCCTGGCGGGAGGGACCTGGTCGAAGCGATGTGCTGAGCCGCGTGGGCGCGCGCCTACCACATACCCCAGGCGCGGCTCACGTAGTCGGTCATGGTCATGGTAAGGAGCACGATGAGGGTGATGAATCCGGCGGCGGCAGTCAATTTGGTGAGCCTGGAGGCATAGCGGATGTGCATGAAGAACAGAACCACCAGCCCAGCCTTGATGACGGCGATCGCCAGGGCCACGACGGCATTGAAGACGCCGAGTTCAAGATACGAGGCGAAGACGGTAAGCGCGGTGAAACAGAGGAGGATTCCAAAGACCGCGACATAGACTCGGGGCGAGACGATGGTATGGGTGTGATGGGTCGGTTCAGACATGAATTCGCCTCAAAATGGTTTCCGCGGTCATTGGTGTCGACTGATGAGATAGAGCAATGGGAACAGGAATATCCACACGATATCGACAAAGTGCCAGTACAGGCCGAAATTTTCAATCGTGTTCATGTGGCCGTTGGTGTAAGCCCCGCCGTAGGCCTGCCAGATGAGCACGATGAGGATAAACACGCCGGCGATCATGTGAATGGCGTGAAGTCCCGTCATGGTGAAGTAAAGCGAGAAGTAGGTTTGGGTCTTCTCCGCCATATCTTCCGGAAGGGGCTTGTCCTGGGGGTAGCGTGCGTCGACATGGGTGAACATGGTGGTGCTGAAGTTGAGTCCGGGGACGTGATGGTTCTCCCATTCGTCGTGCCACTCGTAGCCCTTGATGCAGAGGAAAGCAATGCCAAGAATGAGCGTGAGGCTCAGCCAGCGGAGCAGGGCCTTGCGGTTGCGCATTTCCGCCGTGTAGACGCCCATGGCCATGGTGAAGCTGGAACAGATAAGCACGACGGTGTTGAGGGTGCCGGCCCAGATCTTCAATTGATGGCTGGCGGTGACAAAGGCGGGATAGTACCAGTTACGGTAGATCAGATAGGCGGCGAAGAGGCCGCTGAAGAACATGATTTCAGTGAGCAGATAGAGCCACATGCCAAAGTTGGCGGTCTCCCGCTGCTGTGCGGCGTTGGCAAAGTGATGGCGCACATAATCGGGATGCTCGTGCCCGCCATGCTCTTTTTCGGGAAGGGTCGCGATCGCCTGGCTATCCAACGGTCTGCACCTCGTATTTCGTCAGATTTGTCAGCCATTGAGGACCGTACACTTCAGAAGACACGGCTGGCTTTTGAGTAAGATTACTGATTGGCGGCGAGGCTTTCCGCGGGCGGATGCCGGAAACGCTGAGAATGACGCCGCTCATTGGTCCACCGTCCGGTCCGAATGCTGCACGGTTGTGGAATGCTGAGTGACGTAATTATGCGGCACCGCGTTCTGGATCGCGTTGTCGTCCACTCCCGGCGCGGGCGACGGATGCTCGCTCAAGCTGGTGTTCAATGTCTGCTGCACGCGCTCATTGGAATGGAGAGTCTTGATGTACTCGACCAGATCGATCAGGCCTTCTTCGCTGACCTGCCCCTGGTAGGTGGGCATAATGGGCGCATAACCCGCGGCGATGTGAGTCGTGGGATTCAGGATGGCGTCACGCAGGAAAGCGTCATCCACGACTGTATAGGAGCCGCTGGTGAGCTGGATTTTCGATCCGTAAACCTGGGCCAGATTGGGTCCGCGGGCCGAGGCGTTGCCGGAGTGGCAGGCGTTGCAGCCGAGGCTGGCAAAAAGCCGTTCGCCGTTCTGCGCGAGCGAAGCGCCGCTGGTGGAACCCGCCAGCCAGGCTTCGTAATCCGATGGGGTCAGCACCGTCACGTAGCCGATCATCTGCGAGTGGAGAGTGCCGCAATATTGCGTGCAGAAGAGGTGGTAGGTTCCTGGCCTGGTGGCGGTAAACCAGACGGTGGTGTAACGGCCCGGAATGACCTCGCGTTTGACGCGGAAGGCGGGAACCGAAAAGCTGTGGAAGACATCCTGCGAGATCATGGTGAGCTGAACGGGGCGGCCAACGGGGACGTGCAGGGCATTAATTTCATGCTGGCCGCCGGGATGCTCGGCCTTCCACATCCACTGCTTGCCGACCACATAAATGTTCATCGCGTTTGTGGGCGGGTCGTAGATGCGGAAGTAGAGCAGCGCGCCCCACACGAAGCAGATCATGAAGATGGCGAGTGGAATGATCGTCCAGGTGGCCTCGAGCAGCGTGGAGCCCTCAATCTGGGTGGCCTTGGGATTCTTTTCCTTGCGATAGGCGAAAGAAAACCCGACGATGAGGATGGTGACGATGACCAACCCGACCAGAGAGATCAGGATAAGGAAAAAATACAGGGCATCCGCATAGGGCGCAATCGACGACGCTTCGGGCGGAAAGAGCGCGAAGTGCGTGAGCCAATTCACGAGAAACTGCCAAAGTACTGGACTGATGAAGTAATGCATCGTTCCCTTTATCCGTTCGCCGGTTTGCCGGGCGCAGAGCGTCCGTTCCGGATATCACGCCGGAAATTGATCACCATGTACGTTCCAAGAAGCAACAATGTAAGCAGACAGCCCGCCTGCACGATGCGCGCGATGACCAGATCGTGCCGGTCCAGCAGCGGATTATAGCGGTAGCAGTAGGTAAGAATATCATCGACGGGCGTGCCGATCGTGCCGGCGGAAGCCTCGACGAGCCCGAGTTGGATATCTTTGGCGGGGTATTCCACGCCGAGATAATATTGCGCCAGCTTGCCTGAGGGCGTCAGGATTTCGATGGCGCTGGCGTGGGCGAACTGAGTCATTTTGCCATCAGGTCCAGGGACCCGCGTGTAGCCGAAACCGGTCGCATTCGCAAGAGCGGCGATGGCCGCCGGCCCACCGGTGAGGTAATGCCATCCATTGGCTGTTCCGGGGCGTCCATAACGCTTTGCGTAAAGAGCTTTCGCCTCCGCCGCATCCTGCGGAGTTTCCGTGGGATCGATGCTCACGAAGATGACGTTGAAATCCTTGCCGGGGTTGAACTTCACCATCTCCAGCGCGCCCACCAGAGCGTTGATTTCCTCTGGGCAGAGCATCTTGCATTTGTAATAAACCATGGAGAGGATGGCCGGCCGCTTGCCGAAATAGTCGCCCAGGGTGACCGTTTTCCCGGTCTCATCGCGGAATTGCAGGTCGAGTGGAACCTGCGCGTTCAGCTTCTGCGTAATGGTGACCTTCTTGAGCATCGGAGGCGCCTGGTCGCGGACGGGCGGCTCGACTGGCTTGCCGAAATCGGTGACTTGCGCGTGCGCGCCGACGGCAGCGCCTACCGTGCAAGCCAGCAGCCCAAGGGTCAGAGCCGATTTCCGAATTGTGGACAATTTATGCATCTTCTATACAGCCTATCGTCTTGTTTGGATCCTTATTCCCTGCTGGAGGGTCGTTGTCCCGGCTTGGTCCCTGAATCTTCTTCCTGCTCGAACTCGGTGCGCGCGAAGCCGTCCGTGAGCGGCGTCTGCACTGTGGGGACGGAATCGCCGAACATCAGGGGCTCCTGCGGGCCGGTTTTCTGCTCGACCGGCAGGCCGCGCTGGGCAATGATTTCCATGGCCCGGTCGATGGGAATGCGAACCTTGCCGTTCGACTGATCCACCCAACTGTAGTGGTCGAGCAGAAGGTCCTCGCGACGGTGCAGATCAACCAGGTCCTGGGTGCCGTTATCGGTCTGGAGACGCGGCGTGGGGAAGCTGTGGGTCAACTGCTCAAGCTGAATCTGCTCGCCCGCTGGGTTCGACTCCATGTTCTTGAGCTTGCCGGATGGGGCGGAGGCCGTGGCGTTCCATTTATTGACCGGGCCATCGCGCTTGACAAGCGCATTGTTAATGACCTTGCCCATGACAAAACAGAAGACAAAGAAGACGGCGACGGAGGCCAGGAGTCCGATGAGGAAGACGGCGACGCCCGAGACGCTGACGTCGGTGACTTCATAGCCTTCGCGAATCGAATTGGCTTTATCTTTCGACTCGTTCTCGTTAGGCGTGGACATGTTCAGGCTCCAGAATTTCCGCCAGGTGCGGATCATTGGTGGCGACAAGCGGCCGCCGCTTGAGTTGCGTGAAGTAGTAGGCCATCCAGAAGGAGATGAGCGCGACCGGCAGCGTTGCGTACTCGAAAATTCCAAAGCTCCAGTGCAGGTTGCGCGCGGCGTCGGGGAAGTTCGGCTCAATGAGCCAGAACATATCGATGGCGCGGGCCAGAATCATAATGCAGCAGACCACGGCCAGGCGGCGGCGGATGCGCTTGAGGTTGCTCGAGAGCAGCAGCGTGAAGGGCAGCAGCCAGTGGAAGATGAAGTCGAGCGTGGCGACCACGCCCCAGTCGCCGCGAATGCGGTCGAGGTACCAGGGAATCTCTTCCGGGGAATTGCCCGACCAGATGATGAGGAAGGCCCCAAAGGCGAGATAGATGTTCAGCATGACAAAGGCGAAGCAGAGTTTGCCCATGTCGTGCTGCTCGGTAACGCGAAAGGTGGTCTTGATGGGGTCCGCTTTGGCCAGCCCCATCAGAGTGAGGAGAGCGAGGGCGAAGACTCCATAGGCCTGACCGACGAGAAACTGGAAGCCGTAGACGGTCGAATACCAGTTGGGATCGAGCGACATGACCCAGTAGATCGCCACGATGAACAGCATGATGGAGTAGAACAGGAGGCCGAATCCGCTGATGTTTTCAAACCGCGTTTGCCAGAACTTGACGTTCGGCTCGGGGTCGGCATCGCGCTTCAGCGAGTAGCGATTCAGGAAGTAGATGTAGATGCCGCACATCCCGAAGACGAACAGGGAGGTACACCAGAAGCCAACCGGGTTCAGGATGGCGTGTTTCCAGTGGATGGCGTGGGCCAGATCAAGCGAGATCTGGTGGTTCTTGAGCGCCGTTTGCCAGTCGGCATAGCGCCTCCAGCTATAGAGCTGGCCGTAGGACATTCCTAGGATGCCCACCGGCAGAAAATAGAGGAAGACCAGCGGCAGGGTGCGGGTCATGGCTTCGAGCGGGCGGCGGATGATGAGTCCCCACTTGCCGCCGGTGAGGTACTGGAGCATCAGCAGGCACAGGCCGCCGCAGCAGAAGCCGAAGCAGAGCATAAAGCCGTGCAGCCAGGCGCGCAGGAAATGGTTCCAATGATCGCCGCTGAGGAACCCGAGGATGATGGCGGCGATCAGGAAGACGACGCCGATCACCAGGGCCCGTTTGCGCCAGACATCGACGAACGCGGGGGCGCTCAGGTCAGCCGGGAGCGTCTTTGCGTGGTGTTCCGAAAACGAGTGTTGTGCCATGCGTTCTTCCTGCAATCCTTAATGCGACGCTTTGCCCGCTGGGGCCTTGGTTCCGGAGGCGTTTGCTGGAGCATTCTTGGTAGCGGCTCCCGGAGCGCTTATCGGCGGATTCTTCTCCGGCTGGTTCAAAGTGCGGACTCCGGGGCCTTCCGCCGGAGCCCCGGCGGCAAGTCCAGCCGGCGGCAGCGCGTTTACATCCGTATTCACGGCGATGGGCCACGGGCCGGCATAGCTGGCGGGGAGTCCTTCCTGCTTGGCGATGTCTTTGAGTTTTTGGACCTGCACGCCGGACGGAACGTCAGCCACCGTCGCGTTCTCGCTCAGTTGCAGAGCGCGGATGTAGGCGGCGATGGCCCAGCGATCCACCGGCGCAACCTGCGCCGCATAATTCGGCATGGCGCCGTAGCCGTTGGTCATCACGTAGAAGTAGTGGCTGAGAGGCTGGGCAAGCCGCCTGGCGTCGTGGAGATTCCCGGCGGGTTTGTAGCCGCGCTGTACGATCATGCCATCGCCGTTGCCAACGCGCGAATGACAGGGCGTGCAGTAGATGTTGAACCGCTCCTGGCCGCGTTCAAGGACCTGGAGCGTGACCGGAAACGGCATCGCGTCCTGTTCCTTGCCGTTGACCAGGCCGGTGTAGAAATACTGGTCTTCCTGCAGTTGGCCGCGGGCCACGCTGTGCTCGACCTGGGGCCGCGCGGAGCGCCCATCGGCGAACATGGTAGTCCCGCGCTGGGGAATCATCTTCGGCTCATTCTGCATGTCCTCGCGGCAACCGGCGGCGAACATCAGGGCCGTGGCGGCACAGAGAACAAGGAGGCGCGCGGAGTTTTTCCGGGTGATCTTCATCGGCTTAATACTCCACCTCCACGACCGAGACGGGCGTGAAGCCGTCGAGGAATCCCCGCGTGTCGTTCGGGTCAAACCTGGGATCGGTGGACTCGAGACAGAGGAAGAATTTGTCCTGGGTCGCTCCGTTGCGGAAGTTCGGCGCGTTGAACAGCGGATGATACAGCTGCGGAAGTCCGCACAGGGCGAGCATTCCAAAAGCTGCCGAGAGGCCCGCGTAAAGGATGGTCCATTCATAGGCGGGCACCACAAAAGCCGGCCAGGAGTAGTAGGGGCGTCCGGCAACGTTGAGGGGAAAGGCCCAGACGGAAATCCAGGTTTCCATGCCGAACATGGCCGCGGCCCCCAGCAGACCGCCGATCAGTGTGACGAGCGAGACCGTGTTCTTGTGGAAGCCGATGGCCTCGGCCGCTCCGTGCACGGCGTAGGGCGTGTAGCAGTCCATGCGGCGGTAGCCTGCGTCGTAGGCGCTTTGCGCGGCATGCACCAGTTGAGTCGGCGTATCAAATTCGGCCAGCAGGCCGTAGGTTCCTTCGCGTAAAGGCATCAGTCACCCGCCTCCGGTAGGGGTTCGGCTTTCGCCCGTACCTTGGCCTGAGGAAGCATCAGGCGAAGTTCCGACATGGGAATCATGGGCAGGAAGCGGATAAAGAGGAAGAAGAGGAACGTAAAGAGGCCGAGCGTGCCGGCCAGCGTCATGTAGTCCCAGCGGGTAGCGCGGTAGGTCCCCCAGGAGGAGGGCAGATAATCGCGCGTGAGGCTGGTGACGACGATGACGAAGCGCTCGAAGTACATCCCGATATTCACGACCAGCGACATGATGAACAGCAGGGCTGGGTTCTGGCGAAACTTTCTGGCCCAGAGCAGTTGCGGCAGGGCGATATTGAAGGTGATGAGCACCCAGTAGGACCATCCGATGGGCCCGAACATGCGGTTCCACATCATGAAGTATTCCCAGTGGCTGGCCGAGTAGCAGTAGGACATGAAGACTTCGGTCGAGTAGCCGTAGGCGACGATAAGGCCGGTGGCCAGCATGACCTTGCCCATGTTATCGACGTGGCGCAGCGTGATGAGGTCTTCGAGGTGGTAGAACTTGCGGATGGGAATGGCCAGCGTGATGACCATGGCGAATCCGGAGTAGATGGCGCCCGCAACGAAGTAGGGCGGGAAGATGGTGGTGTGCCAGCCGGGCAGCAGGGCCACGGCGAAGTCGAAGCTGATGACGGTGTGGACGGAGAGCACCAGCGGCGTGGCCAGGCCGGCGAGCAGCAGCGAAGAAGTCTCATACCGCGCCCAGTGGCGAACCGAACCCCGCCAGCCCATGGCCAGCATTCCGTACACATACTGACCGAAGCGGGATTTGGCGCGGTCGCGCAAGGTGCCCAGGTCAGGAACCATGCCGATGTACCAGAAGACCACGGAGATGGTGGCGTAGGTCGATACGGCGAAGACATCCCACATGAGCGGCGAGCGGAACTGCGGCCAGACGTTCATGGTGTTGGGATACGGGAAAAGCCAGTACCCAAGCCACGGACGCCCGACGTGGATGAGCGGGAAGAGGCCGGCGCAGATGACGGCGAAGATCGTCATGGCTTCGGCGAAGCGGTTGATCGAGTTCCGCCAGCCCTGCTTGAAGAGCAGCAGAATGGCCGAGATCAGCGTCCCGGCGTGGCCGATTCCGATCCACCAGACGAAGTTGACGATGGCGAAGCCCCAGGCCGTGGGGATGGAGACAGCCCAGACGCCGACGCCCTTGATGAAGAGCCAGGTAATGGCCACCAGCAGCATCAGAACAAAGCCGCCGGCGATCGCAAAGCCGAAGAACCAGCCCAGAGGCGTATGCGTGGTGAGGACGATGCGCGAAATCTCTTCCGTGACCGACTTGAAGGTGTGACCGGGGGCAATGACTGCGAATTCCCCGGTTACGGGGTCCAGCATCGGGTCATTGACCGGTACGTCTTTGGTTGCCATTCTTGCGACCTCTACCTATTCCC
>JBAUHD010000325.1:0-12432 GCA_049680085.1 Acidobacteriaceae bacterium | reverse complement strand
TCAGAAAAAAAACATCGCGCGCCTCATTGATCACCGGCCACGTCAGCGTGACCCTCCAGGTTTCCTTCTGCGCAACGTGGTTGGCGACCGCGATCCGGATCATCTCGTGAATCGCTTCCGTATGCGGGAAAAGGGAAGCAGTGTGCCCGTCGTCGCCCATGCCGAGGGCCAGCACGTCGAAGCGCGGCCCCTCCGCGCCCTCCAGCCGAAGATGATTGCGGATCGCCGACTCGTAGCGCGCCGCCGCCTGTTCGGGCTCAAGCTCGCCCTCAATCCGGAAAATCCGCTCCGGCTTCAGCGGGACTTTTTCGAGCAGCGTCTCGCGCGTCATGCGGTAGTTGCTGTCTTTGTCCTCGGGCGGGACCATCCGCTCATCCACCCAGTACAATTCCATCCGCTCCCACGGCATCGCCGCCGCGAATTTCTCCGCCGGATTTGCCATCAGCTCGAAGGTCCGCTTCGGCGTGCTGCCCCCGGAAATCGCGACCCGCGCCACACCATGCGCCGCAACCGCGGCCTGCGCGGAAGCCAGAAAATGTTCGGCGGCGGCGCGGCTCAGCGCGGCGGCTCCGTCATACACCCGATACTCCACCTCTGTTTTTCTCGGCATCGCTCTTATCGCTGCAACGGGTTGCGTCCATGTTTTGTGTCAGGACACGGCCTCACAGTTTGCTGAAAACTCCGGTTTTTGGGAAGGGCACGACTTCAGTCGTGCCGTAAGCAGAGCCAATCATTGCGCCTCTCTACAATTTCTGCCAGCGTCCATCGCGCCGGATCAACTCGTCGGCTTGCTTGGGCCCCCACGACCCGCTCGCGTAATTGGGAAAATCCTTTGGCGTGGATGCGGCCCAGGCCTCCAGCACCGGCGTGTACAGCGCCCACGTCGCCTCCACGCCATCGCGATGCGCGAACAGGGTGGCGTCGCCCATCATGGCGTCCAGCAGCAGCCGCTCATATCCATTCGCCGAGGAAGCGCCGAAGGCCGCCGCGTAGCTGAAGTCCATATTCACCGGACACACCGTCATGTCCGGGCTGGGGACCTTCGCGCCAAAGCGCAGCGAGATTCCCTCATCGGGCTGAATGCGCATGGTGATCAGGTTCGGCTGAATCTCCGCACAGGGGCCGCGGCCGGCGCGGTCGAAGAGCAGCATGGGCGGCTGCTTGAATTGAATGGTGATCTCGGTCGCGCGCTTTTGCAGCCGCTTCCCGGCGCGCAGATAAAACGGAACCCCCGCCCAGCGCCAGTTCTCAATTTCCAGCTTCACCGCCGCAAAGGTCTCGGTCGCCGAGCCCGCATTCACTCGGTCTTCTTCGCGATAGCCCTTCACCGGCTTGCCGTTCACCGTGCCCGGCGCGTATTGCCCGCGCACCGTCGTGGCGCAGTCCACCGGCTTGATCGCCTTCCATACCTTGACCTTCTCATAGCGCACCGCGTCCGCGTCAAAGGAGACCGGCGGCTCCATGCAGACGAACGACAGCAGTTCCATCATGTGATTCTGCACCACGTCCCGCAGCGCTCCGGCCTTTTCGTAAAAAGGTCCGCGTCCCTCAATGCCGATGCTCTCCGCCGCGGTAATCTGCACGTGGTCCACATAGTTGCGGTTCCAGATGGGCTCAAAGATTCCGTTTGCGAACCGGAAAACCAGAATGTTCTGCACCGTTTCCTTGCCCAGATAGTGATCGATGCGGAAGACCTGGTTTTCGTCGAACACCAGGTTCACGTCATCATTCAGCGCCCGCGCGCTCGTCAGGTCATGCCCGAACGGCTTCTCGATGATGACCCGCGCCCCTCCCTTCTCCGGATGCGCCATCCCGTGCTCGCCCAGCCGGTGAATGATGTCGGAAAAATATTCCGGAGCCACGGCCAGATAGAAGAGCCGGTTGCCCTTCGTGCCGTGCTCACGATCATATTTTTCCAGCAGCGACTTCAGCCCCGTGTACCCGCCGTCATCATCAAAATTCATCGCATGATAGCTCACCCGGCGGATGAAGTCGTCCAGCTTCTCGGCCCCATTCTTCACGCCGCCGAATTCGACAATCCCCTGCTTCATGTCCTCGGCAAAGCTCGCGCTCAAATCGCGGCGGGCCACGCCCACAATGCCGAACTCCGGCGGCAGCAGGCCCGCCTGCTCCAGATGGAACAGCGCCGGCAGCAGCTTGCGCTTGGTCAAATCCCCCGAGGCCCCAAAGATCACCACCACGCACGGCTCGGGAATCCGTTCGCTCTTGCGCGCCGCCTGCGCCACATCCTCAGGCGAAACTGTGATTGCCGCCATGCCACGCTCCTTGCTTTTGAAGGGGACGGGCTTCAGCCCGTCCGTTCAGCCGAAAAACGAATCGCGGCTTCAGCCGCTGAGGGAGATGTTCTCTTCAGCCTCAATCCTTCTTCACCGCGTGCCCGCCGAATTCATTGCGCATGATCGCCAGCATCCGGTCGGTGAAGTTATTGGCCTCGCGGGAGCGAATCCGCCGGATCAGCGACTCGGTAATGATGGGCGCCGACACGTTCAAATCAATCGCTTCAGCCACCGTCCAGCGTCCCTCGCCGGAATCAACAACGTAAGGCTCGAGGCCCTCCAGCGTAGGATTCTTCTTCAGTGCGTCGGCGGCAAGATCCAGCAGCCAGGAGCGCACCACGCTGCCGTAGCGCCAGATTTCCGCAATCTGCGCCAGGTCCAGATTCAATTGCTTCTTCTCGCCCATGATGGCGAAACCCTCGGCATAGGCCTGCATCATTCCGTACTCAATGCCGTTGTGGACCATCTTGACGAAGTGCCCCGCGCCGGCAGGTCCGGTTCGTCCCCAGCCCTGGTCTTTGCCCGGCGCCAGCGTTTCAAAAACAGGCCGCAGCCGCTCGACCACATCCTCGTCGCCGCCGACCATCATGCTGTAGCCTTCCGCCAATCCCCACACGCCGCCCGACGTGCCCACATCCACAAAGTTGAACCCCTCGCCCTTCAACTCGGCATAGCGCCGCTGCGAGTCCTTGTAGTTCGAGTTGCCGCCGTCGATAAAGGTATCGCCCTTCTGCATCAGGGGCTTGAGTTTGGCAATCGTCTCGTCTACCGGATCGCCCGCCGGAACCATCAGCCAGATCGCCCGCGGCGCGGCCAGTCCCTTCACCAGGCCTTCGAGCGAGTTCACCCCGACCGAACCGGCGTCCGTCAACCGCTTCACCGCATCCGCGCTGAAGTCGAACCCGACAACTTTGTGGCCCGCACGGCGCAACCGTTCCGCCATGTTGCCGCCCATCTTGCCCAAGCCGATCAAGCCAAGTTCCATCGCTTTTCTCCTTAATCCATGCTGCTGCTGACGAAAAAGCCGTTCCAACAGAAAGTGTCATCCTGAGCGAGACACGATGTCATCCTGAGCGAAGCGAAGGACCTGCGGTTCGCTTCGGCAGCCACCAATCTTCGCCCGTGGCTACACGCCCAGGAACCTGGGAAGCTCTCTCAAACCGAATTCCCCTGCATCTTCACCGCTTCCGGCATATAGCGCGCCTCAATCGCCAGCACCTTATTCAGCCGCCGCACAAAACGCTCTTCCTGCTTCTGGAAAGTCGCGTGAAGAAAGCTCGCCACCAGGTCAAACGCCAGCGCCGATCCGATAATCCGTGCCCCCATCACCAGCACGTTCATGTTGTCGTGCTCCACGCCCTGATGCGCTGAATACGTGTCGTGGCACATGCACGCTCGAATGCCCGGCATCTTGTTGGCCGCCACATTCACGCCCACGCCGCTGCCGCAGATCAGGATGCCGCGTTCGGCGCGGCCTGCAATCAGCGCGCGACCCACCGCCTCGGCAAAGTCGGGATAATCCGACGGCTCCGCATTGTAAGCGCCCAGGTCCATCACTTCATGCCCCAGCCGTTCCACATAGCCGCGCACTTCTTCTTTGAGCACGAAACCCGCGTGATCCGCTCCAATCGCCAGTTTCATCGCGCGTTCCCCGCCAGCGCCGGATGCGCCTTGCGCGCCCGCTCCACCAGCGCCTTGGCGCGCTTCGCCACGTTCGCCGCGCTGAATCCAAACTCCTCCAGTACCTTCGCGCCCGGCGCGGACGCCCCAAACCGGTCCACCCCGATCACGTCGCCGTGCCGGCCCACATACTTCCACCAGCCCAGCGTCGCTCCGGCCTCAACCGCCAGCTTGGGCAAATGGTCCGGGAAAATCGAAGCCTTGTACGCCTCGCTCTGTTCTTCAAACAGCTTCCAACTGGGCATGGAAACCACGCGCGCCGCAATGCCGTCCTTCTTCAATTCTTCGGCGGCGCGAATCGCCGGCCAAAGCTCCGCTCCCGTGCCCACAATCAGCACGTCCGGAGCGTCGCCACCCTGCTCCACAACGTACGCGCCGTGCTTCACGCCGTCGAAAACCTTGTTCTTCTCCGGATCGAGCAGCGGCAAATCCTGCCGCGACAGCGCGAAGAACGACGCGCTCGTCCGCTCCAGCGCCAGTCCCCAGCACGCCGAAGTCTCATTGCCATCCGCCGGACGAAAATCCGTAAGCTGCGGAACCGCGCGCAACGCCATCAAGTGCTCCACTGGCTGATGCGTGGGCCCGTCCTCGCCCAGCCCAATCGAGTCGTGCGTGAACACAAAAATCGAATGCGACTTCATCAATGCCGCCAGCCGCAGCGCCGGCTTGCAGTAATCCGTAAAAACGAAGAAGGTGGACCCGTAAGGAATCACCCCTCCATGCACGGCCATGCCGTTCACCATGGCGCACATTCCAAACTCGCGCACGCCGTAATAAATGTTCTGGCCCCGCGCGTCCACGTGGAAACTTTCCGACCCCTTGATCACCGTCTTGGTCGAGCTGGAAAGGTCGGCCGCACCGCCCAGAAGTTCGGGAACAAATTTGGCGAAGGCGTTCATCACCGTGTTGCCCGCCGAGCGCGTTGCCATCGGCTTCGAATCCGCCGGGAACTTCGGCAGGCTCTCGCGCCAGCCATCCTTCAGCTTGCCCGCCTGCACCCGCTCGAATTCGGCGGCCTCGGCGGGATACGCCTTCCCGTACTCGGCGAACATCCTGTTCCACTCCGCTTCATGCTTCGCGCCGCGCTCCACGGCCTCCAGCCAGTGCTTCTTCGCGTCCTCCGGAACATAAAACGTCTTGTCTTCCGGCCAGCCCAGGTTCTTCTTGGTCGCCTTCACCGCCTCATCGCCCAGCGCCTCGCCATGCGCCTTGCTGGTGCCCGCCTTCGGGCTGCCGTAGCCGATCACCGTCCGCACCGCAATCAACGAAGGCTTATCGGTGACTTTCTGCGCCGCCTCAATCGCGGTTGAAATCGCCGCCAGGTCGTTGCCGTCCTCCACAATCTGCACATGCCAGTGGTACGCGTCGAAGCGCTTCAGCACGTTCTCGGTATAGGAAAGCTCCGTCGGCCCGTCCAACGAAATCAAATTATCGTCGTACAGATAAATCAGCTTGCCCAGCCCCAGCGTGCCGGCCAGCGATGCACTTTCGTGCGAAACGCCTTCCATCAAGTCGCCGTCCGAGCAGATCGCATAGGTGTAGTGATCGACGATGTTAAAGCCCTGCCGGTTATACAGCGCGCTCAGGTGCTTCTCCGCAATGGCCATGCCCACGCCCATCGCAAAGCCCTGCCCCAGCGGCCCGGTCGTGACTTCCACGCCGTCCGTGTCGCCGTATTCGGGATGCCCCGGCGTCTTCGATCCCCACTGCCGAAACTGCTTCAGGTCCTCAATCGAAACGTCGTAGCCGGAAAGGTGCAGCGACCCGTACAGCAGCGCCGAAGCGTGCCCGTTCGACAGCACAAACCGGTCGCGGTTGGTCCACTTCGAGTGCTTCGGATTATGCCGCATGAATTTGTGAAACAGCAGGTACGCGATCGGAGCATCTCCCAGCGGCGCGCCCGGATGCCCGCTGTTCGCCTTCTGCACAGCATCCACCGCTAAAAATCGCAGCGCATTGATCGACAACTGATCCAGTTCGCTCATAACAACCTTTCCTTCAGTTCAACAGCCATCGTTTTGATTGTTTGCGCCCGCTACTCCAGCGCCACGTCGAAATTGCGGCCTTCCCAGCGGTCTTCTTCCGTCCAGAAAAGGGTAAATGAAAGCTGGCCCGTTTGCTTTGCTTCCGTCGGCAGGTCGGCGAAGCATCCCGCATATCCGAGCGCTGTCGATTCCAGATTGGCGCTGGTCTTCCATCCGTCCGAGGTCCAGCGCACGCGGAAATGTTGCTGCGCCGTGATCCGCAATACGCATCCAGCCCGCATGGCATTGATCGGACGGCGCATCTTGAAAACTTCCACATGGGACTGCGCATGGCCCTTGGCATAACGCCGCTCTACAGGTGGGATGCGGTCAAATACTTCGCCGTCAAACGCCGAGCGCAGCAGCTTCAGGTATTCGGCGTGGGCCCAGACCAGCGGCATGGCCGAGCCTGCCGGGTCTCCCAGCTTCATTCCATCCAACGCCGGTTCGGCCCATATCTGCTCCGGCAACATTCCACCCTCGGACGCGAACTTCTCATACGTCCCAATCAGCGCGCTCACATCCCGCCCCGCCGCCAGCTCGTAATGCGCGCGCTCGCCCAGCAGCAGCGGCCATGCGCCGCCTTCGCCGTATCCCTCGAAGGGACCCCCATCCGCCCTCTGCCCATAGCCGTCGTGGTTGTAGCGCCGCCAGCACGGGCCCTGCGGAGTCTCAATTTTCAGCACATAATCCACTACCTTCAGCGAATCGATAATCAGCGGATCATCCGCCGGCCGCACGCCATAGCGCACCAGCTCCAGAAATCCCGCGTCAATAATTTCCCGCGCCTCATACTCCGTCCGCTCGCCGGGAGCACGATTGTTGATGTGCACCATTTCCTTTCCGCAGCTCTCATGCGCGTAAGGATCGCCGCACTCCGGCGGACGAATCCGCATATAGTGCCGCTTCACCTCCGGATTCAGCACCCCGTTATTCGTGACCGTCCAGTCCTCCAGATGGCCTTCAATCCAGTCGGCGTGCTCTTCGAGAAACGTCGCCAGTTCTTTGGACTCATGCGCCCGCGCCATCTCCGCCGCGCACACCAGCGCGGAAATCACCGCCGCCAGCGTGGAGGGCGAATAGCCGGCGTTCTCCTCCCAGCGCTCCTGCTGCGTCACCGGAGCATTTCGCACCAGAAATCCCGCCGCCCGCTCGACAAAGGGAAAGACATCAAAGTTCGCCAGCCCATCCATCTTCCAGAGCCGCCACGCCAGAATAATCGGGAACGCCACCTCATCCAGTTGCACGCCCGTCCAATAGGGCGTTCCGTTTACCCAGAAGTTCTGCGCGAACCCCCCGTCCGGCTTCTGCGTGCAGGCCAGGTACACCAGCGCGCGCCGCGCCGTGTTCACCCGTCCGCAGGCCAGCAGCGCGGTCGCGCTCTGCACCATGTCCCGCGTCCAGACCAGGTGATATCCGCCCAGATCGTCGTCGCTTTTCGCGTAGCCCCAGGGAATCGACGCCGAGGCAATAAAGGCTCCGGCGTAGGTCTTGTCCTCATGCGCCAGCACAATGTTGTGGCTGATCTGCAGCAGGCGCCCCTTGTCCTGCGAGCTGGCCCCCAGCTCATACGGGCTTGCCGACCGGTGCCACTGCTCGATGAACCGCTTCAGGTGCTGATCAAACGGGGTAGCCAGCGCGCCCATGGTCGTCGAAAGCGCGGCGTGGTGCCCTTCGCCAAAGCCAATCGCCACGGTGAACTCATGCACCCCCGGCTCCACCTCGCCCATCACTGCGACGTTGCCGTTCAGCGCCAGGCCGAACTCCCAGTCCATGGTCAAGTTGTCCTTCAGGTCCTGCCATCCGTCGCTCGCGCCCACAAAGCCGCAACTGGCGCGGCTGAAGCCGCAATCGGCGGCCATGGCAATCGAGGTGCCGTCCTTCCACGCCAGCAGCACGCGCTTGCCTGCAACGCTGGCCGCCCGCGCCGAGTTGTCCGCGCCCCCCCCGTCGGCATGAGGAGACATGAGCGCGTAGAGCTTCAGCCGAGGCAGCACGTCTGGCCGGCCTTCGATGCGAACATGAATCAGCGTCACCGGATAATGCGGGTCGTTGATGATCTCCTTGGTCAACGTGTAGCGGCCCTCGCGGTCGCGGTTGACGATCCGCGCGCCCAGCGTGTCGGGGTCCACATAGGAGAACTCGTGGTCCAGGTCGCGCTTTTCCTCGTGGAAAAATGTCTCGCCGTCCGTGACCAGAAACTCCATGTCGCGAATCTGCGGGCGGTCGATGGTGGGGTAATAAATCTCGTTCAGGATTCCGTGCGAAACGGTAAACCACGCGCGGCTGGAGGCGGCATAGGCCGTGCCCACTGTATCCTTCGCGCTTGAGGTCCACCGCGGCGGGTTCCCCGGCGCGCCAAAGGCCGCGCCTGCCTGGTCCAGCCACAAATACTCCGGTGCGGAATTCCTTGTCATCCCTCTCCCCTCGTACCGCTACAGCAAAACGCTCTGGCAGCAAATCTGCCGGCCCACCTCACCTGAAACAACGATTGTCATCCCGCGCGAAGCGAGGACCTACGGTTTGCCTTAGTTCGCTCGGATCCTCACTCTCGCCAAGGCCGCTGCAAACTTCAGCGAAAGCCACCCCTTTCGACTTATAACACCTGGCGGTTCGCGTCCGGGTCGGGATGGAACTGCACCATGCCCATCGCGCGCTGGATTTCAGGGTTTTTCATGAAGTATTGCCACACAAAGCCGCTGCGTAAATTCTCCGCCATCAGCACGCTGATCCCCTGGTCGATGCCGAGAATATCCTCCGCAAACCATTTCGTTTTGGGATTGAACGCATCCACAAACCCATAACGGGTGTAGACCTTCGGCCCCATGTCCTTCTTCATGCTCAGCAGCACATGCGAACACTCCGGCGGAAGAAACGGCAGCGATCCCGCCGTCGCGCACGGCACCAGTGTTCCATCCGGCGATCCAACCGTGGGCGGCCCGCCCCACACCCGGTACCCGTTCCGCGAATCCGACGCCGTGATCCCCCACATATCCTGATCGATCCAGGGAAACTTCCGCCCCAGCACCAGGCACCACAACTGGTGGCACCGCGTGGCCGCGATGGAATTGGTGAAGTAGTTGGCGTGCAGGTCCCGCTTGTCCCGATAATCGCACCACGCATGGGCGTACTGATGAATAAACAGCGGCGCCACTCCGCTGATGTACTGGATCCCGCTGTAATCGACCACCGGCCGCTGCAATGCGTCCCACGTCGCGGCGGGAATCGCGTGCGTCGGCGACCCAATCGCCATCAGGTACATCGTCATCAGCTCGGAATAAATGTCCCACCGGTGTTTCAGAAATCCCTGGTCCGGCAGCCAGCCCATCGAGAGCGTTGTTCCGCCGTTCAGCATCCACTGCCAGTCAATGCGCCGGTAAAACGTGGTCGCCAGCGCTTCAATGCGGGAGTTGCCGGAGAAAAACTGGCGGCACGTCAGCACCCCGCACAGCAGCAGCGAGGTGTCGATCGACGAAAGCTCGCTGCCGAACATTCGCTGGCCGCTGTCAAGATCGATGAAGTGATACAGAAACCCATGCTCGTGCGGGCATTGTTCCAGCAGAAACGCCAGCGTCTGTTCGACGCGCTGTTCGCACAAGGCCGCCAGCAGATAATTTCGTTTGGCCGCGATGCAAAGCGCGGTCAGCCCGAAGCCCGTCGCCGCGATGCTGGACACGCGGCTCAGCGATAACCCTCGCGCCGGGGCGCGGTCCCGAACCAGCCCGCTCTTCGCGCCAATCTCGTTGTAGAAGTAGTCGCAGCCCCGCCCTTCCATGTCGTCCAGCAGCGCGTCCGCATCCTTGGATATCTGCGTGAGCGGGCGGTTGATGAACACGCCCGGTCCCTGCTTATACTTCTGCGCCGCCTCGGACTCGGTCGTCGGCTGCTGCTCCGGCTTGACCTTGGGAGCCTGCTGCTCGTTCTGGACGGACGCCGCAAGCAACGCCGTGGGCGAGCCCAGTGCAAGCACACCTGAAGCTCCCGCCGTCCTCAGCAGTCGCCTGCGAGTTATCTTTGTCTGATTCAAAACAGAGTCAATACTTCAGCGCAACTCGCCACGCTGTCCAGCGCCCCGTCCAGCACTGTCCGCGCCCTCGAATGCGATTCGCGCTTTTCCCCAAGGTGATGTCTCCCCAGTGTAACGGAACCACGCCCGCATTTCACGCGGCACAAGCCGTCGGTAGTGGGTCAGTTTGAACCGATTCGTATCAGGGCACGGCTTCACAGCTTGCTGAAAAACTCGGTTTCGTATCAGGGGACGGCTTCAGCCGTCCCGCAAGTAGCTGAAAGTGGGTGAGGGCTTTAGGCAGTGTCTGACGAATCACAAGTTTTCAGATAGAGCTTGATGAAGGCGAGTTGCAGCATAGCCAGAAACGTGTCAGCGAGCTTTTCAAAGCGGGTGGTGATGGAGCGGCACTGCTTGAGTTTACCGATGGTGCGTTCGATGACATTCCGGTTACGATAGCGCTCCCGGTCCAACTCCGGCAGTGTGGGCCTTTGTTTACGCTCGTCTTTACGGTAAGGGATTACCGGTCGAATCCCATGATGTTCCAGCCACAGGCGTATCCGTGGGGCACTGTAGCCACGGTCGCCCAACAGCCAGATGGGCCAACGCTCGCGATAACCGGCCAGCACCAGTTCTTCCAGATAGCAGGACTCGTGCCGGTTTCCTCCACTCAGTACCGCCGCCAAAGGCAAGCCGCGCCCATCCGTCAACAAGTGGATTTTCGATCCCCAGCCTCCGCGCGAGCGCCCGAGAGCGGTTTCTGAGCCCCTTTTTTCGCTCCTGCTGCGGAGCGGGCGGCGCGTATGTTGCTGCCGTCCACGCACCAGGTATCCCAGTCAATCCGGCCCAACTCATCCATGCGCAGGTGCAAACAGTTCAAGATCCGCTGAAATGTTCCATCCTTTTGCCAGCGCCGAAAGCGGTCGTAAACCGTCTGCCAGGGACCATAGCGCTCCGGCAAGTCCCGCCAGCTCGCTCCCGTATTCAATCTCCAGAACATCGCGTTCAGCAACGCACGATGCGGACGCCACTGCCCGCCGCGCTTTCCGTTGGGGGGAAGCGCAGCGACTAATAACTCCCAATGCCGATCACTTAGCTCATGCCTGCGTGGAGCCATCCAGAACTTGCCGCAAAAGAATCGCCTCTACACTTCTATCCCCCTATCTCTCGCATGCATAAGTACCTACCTGGATTCGTCAGACACTGCCTAGCCCCTGATGAATTCATTTTTTCAAACTGACCCACTACCGAGCCGTCTTTTCAGCGCATGGAAACCCTTGCACCCCCGCGCCCGCCCCGCGCATCCATTACCATGAGAAATGAATCCATCCTGGGTCCCATCGCGGACCCGCGCATAGCTTCGAGCAGCAATCAATCCAACAAGTGAAGGAGAACTACCTTGGCCTACGATCTTCCGCCTCTTCCTTATGACTACGCCGCACTTGAGCCCCACATCGACGCCGAAACCATGAAGCTCCACCACGACAAGCACCATCAGGCCTACATCAACAATCTGAACGGGGCCATCGAGAAGCATCCCGACCTCGGCAAGCACACCGCCGAAGACCTGCTGCGCAACCTCAGCAGCGTTCCCGAGGACATCCGCACCACCGTCCGCAATAACGGCGGCGGCCACGTCAACCACTCCATGCTCTGGGCCATCATGAAGCCCGGCGGCGGCGGCGAACCCACCGGCAAAATCGCCGAGCAGATTCGCAAGGACTTCGGCGACTTCGCCGCTTTCAAAAAGCAGTTCAACGAGTCCGCCGCCAAGCAGTTCGGCTCCGGATGGGGCTGGGTCATCTGGGACGGCGGCAAGCTCGCCATCACCACCACCCCCAATCAGGACAGCCCGCTGCTCCACGGAAAATACCCCATCCTCGGCAACGATGTCTGGGAGCACGCCTACTACCTCAAGTACCAGAACAAGCGCGCCGATTACCTCGCCGCCTGGTGGAACCTCGCCAACTGGGACGAGATCAACAAGCGCTTCGAGCAGGCCCAGAAGTAATCCCGGCAGCGATCCCGGATCGATCCCGGATCGATCCCGAGTCAATCCCGACCCAAGCCCGTAACTCATTGAAAAGGCAGCTTGTAAAGCTGCCTTTTCGCCTGTTCCCGCCACCCTTCGGCATGGTACAATAAAACATAGATCAAGGGCCCGAAACCCATTCGCTTTCAAGCTTTTATTTGAGGGCGAACCCTCCCGCTTCCGAAGCGTGCTCGGGGTTTCCGCTCATTGGAGTTGCATGCCTCAGACTGAACTGGAATCCACAGCCACCCTTCCGCTTCCCGAAGTCGCGCCCGTGCTGAACGGCGACAACGATGACTACACCAGCGACAGCATCAAGGTTCTCGAAGGGCTGGAAGCCGTCCGCCTGCGTCCCGCCATGTACATCGGCTCCACCGGCGAAATGGGCCTGCA
>JBAUHD010000324.1:0-1779 GCA_049680085.1 Acidobacteriaceae bacterium | reverse complement strand
CCTTGAAGGTGCCCTGAAACGACTCATTCGACGCGATAATTTTGAGGTCAGGGCCGAGTACCAGCAGCGGCACTCGCACCGTTTCCATGATGCCGTGGAAAAACTCCGACGATTTCCTCACTTGCTCACTGGCTGTCTTGACGGCGTCGATGTCCTGCAGCGACAGCACCACGCCATCGATTTTGTTGTCCTGCGTGCGGTAGGGCAGGATGCTCAACGAATGCCAGCGGCCCTGGAGGTCCCGGACCTCGCGCTCCTCCGGCTGGAGACTCTCCAGCACCTTCGCGACTGACCGCTCCAACTCGGGTGCTTCGATATTGGGGCGCATGTCGGCAAGCGGCCGGCCAATATCGGTCGGAAGCACCTTGAGCAGCTTGTTCGCTGTGGGAGTGAGGCGGCGTATGCGCAGGTCGCGGTCCAGCATCACAACAGGAATCCGGGTACTGTTCAGAAAATTGGAGATGTCGTTGTTCAATTCATGGAGATCGCCGTTTTTATTGCGAAGCTCGGAGTTGAGCGTGTTCAGTTCCTCGTTGGCGGACTGGAGCTCTTCTTTCGAGGTTTCCAGTTCCTCATTGGTGCTTTGCAGCTCCTCATTGGCGGAGAGAATTTCCTCGTTGGCCGATTGAAATTCTTCCTTCAGCGCGTCTTCCGACTCGATGGCGGAACGCAGAGCGTCCCGCGTTCCGGCCACCTCCTCTTTCAACCGCTTCGTTTCCCGCTGGGCCTGCAGAGTGGGCGCGATCGCTTTTCCCTTGCGCGGCGGACCATCCTGGGGGCCGGGAGTCCACTGCGATGTAACGTCGTCGAACAGAACCAGGAAATGACGGTGGTCAACCCGCCCTTTCCTCCGCTCGCCATTCTTTCCTGCCTCTTCGTCTCCCAGCGGCGTGACCGACAGGTCCAGGGTTCGCGGGTGGCCGTCGCCGTCAAACGTGACGCCACACTTCGTGACCGGAGCGCCCTTTTTCGCGGCGGCGGCGATCAGCGTTCGCAGCTCCATCGCCAGGCCGTTCCGCGCGAGCTTCAGCAGATTCGCGCTTGGTTTTCCGGGTAATTGTTCCAGATACGGTGTCGTCCGCCCCCGGAACTGGACCACTTCCATGGCGCTGTTAATCACCACTCCGACCGGGGCGTGATGCTTCAATACCACGCGGTCAGCCTCGGCCTGGATATCCAATTCGCCGGACGCCGGAGTTGTGGACTTCAACCCCTTGCCGGGGACATCCAGCCTGCTGCCGGCGGGATAGGCGGGATAATAGCTTTGCACAAAGTCATAGTGCAGCCGGGACGCAACCGACTTCTTGCCGTAGATTTTGTGTTTCTTGTCCACCGTCGAGAACAGATCTGGAAAAGCCGAGACGCTTTCCGAACTGCCCAGGACGAGAAATCCGGAAGGCTTGAGCGCGTAGTGCAGGATGGGGATGATCTTTTTTTGCAGCACGGGCTGGATGTAGATAAGCAGATTACGGCAGGCGACGAGGTTCATCTGCGAAAAAGGCGGGTCCTTGGCCAGGTTTTGTTTCGCGAAGACGCACATATCGCGCACCGCTTTGTTGACGCGATAACCCTCCGCCGTTTTGACGAAGAAACGCGCCATGCGCTCCGGCGAAATCTCCTCCGCAATGCTTTCCCGGTACACTCCGGCGCGCGCATGTTGAATGCCTTTTTCGTTCAGGTCGGTCCCGAATAACTGTACCTGGAAGCTGGCCGCCTTGTCGCCCAGAAATTCCAGCAGGGTCATGGCCAGCGAGTAGGTCTCTTCGCCCGTCGAGCAGC
>JBAUHD010000323.1:0-2091 GCA_049680085.1 Acidobacteriaceae bacterium | reverse complement strand
GAGAAGGACTCCGCGCTGGCCTCCGCGCGCCGGGCCGCGCAGCAGCGTGTGGCGGAGGCCCGCGCCGGCGTGGAAGCGGAAACCGATTCGGCCCGCCAGCGCATTGAGAAAGCCATTGGCCCGCTGGCCGCGCAGGTGCTTCAGGCGGTGCTTCCCGCGCGCATGGAGGAGGCCGGTTGAAGCGCGCTCTCCACCTCGGCATGGTTCTGGTTCTGCTATTGGGTTGGCCCTCGGCGCGGCTCGTCGCGCAGGCGACGCCTACGGCCCAACCTGCGACATCCGCGCAGCCGGTAAAGTCGGCCCTGCCGCCCAGAGCGGAAAAAGTGGACGCGCCCGAGTCGAACAAGGAATTGGAGGCGTTTCGCCATTCCCCCGCCGTGCAAAGCCTGGCCCGGCGCATGGGCCTCGACACGGAACTTACAGCCAAAATCTTTGAGGACCTGAACTCCGCCATCATGATCGGAGCCATCCTCTGGCTGATTTTCCGTTTCATTCCCAATATGTATCGCAAGCGGTCGGAAGTTCTCGACAGGCAGATTCTGGACGCGGCTCTGGCCACGTCGCGCGCCAACGAGCGGTTGGCGGTGGTCGAAGAACGGCTTTCCAAGCTCGATGTCGAAATTGCCGCGATCCGCGAGCAAAGCGAGCGAGACAGCGCCGAGGACCAGCGGCGCATCCACGAGTCACTGGAATCGGAAAAGCAACGCCTGATGGATTCGGTGGAGCAGGAGATTGAGTCCGCGGGGGCCAGCGCCCGCCGCGACCTGAAGAATTACGCGGCCAGCCTCGCCATTGAGCGCGCCATGTCGGAAATCCGGCTGACCGAGGACGACGACCGCGCCTTGATCCGCTCCTTTGGGAAGGATCTTTATGGAGACGGCAACGGAGCGGCGGGCAGCCGCAATGGGGAGCGCAACTGATGGCCGCCTTTACCGCACGCTACGCCAGCGCACTCGCGGATGTGATTTTTGAGCAGCATCTTGACCCCAATGCCGTGCAGTCGCAGTTGAACGACTTTGCCGCCGCCTGGGGCGAGAGCACGGGCCTGCGCGAAGTTTTTCTCGACCCGTCCTTTCCCGCCGTCCGCAAGGTTGCGATTCTGGACAAGCTCAACGAGCGGCTGGCCATGTCTCCGCAGGCGCGCAACTTCATCGCCGTGCTCATCAACCACGATCGCATGGAAGCCTTTGAGGAGGTTCTGAGCGATTTCCACCATGAAATGAACGTCCGGCTGAATATCGCCGAGGTGCTGGTGACCTCGGCCCGCAAGCTGGACGGGAGCGAGCGTAAGTTGCTGGAAGACCAGGCGGCGCGGATGACCGGCAGCTCCATCAGCGCAAAATTCCGCGAAGACCCCTCCCTGGTGGGCGGCGTCATCCTAAAGATAGGAAGCACCGTATACGACGACTCCGTGCGCGGGCGTCTGGACCGGCTCAAGGAACTATTGGCTGTAGGTTGATCCCGAAAATTCGCCGTTAGACAAGACAAATGCTATTCCAATCCATTACAAAGTGACCCATGGCGCAAATAAGAGCAGACGAAATCACGGAACTCCTGAAGGAGCAGATCGCCAACTACGACTCGAAGGTGCGGGTCGACGAGGTGGGAACCATCATCTCGCTGGGCGACGGCATCGCCCGCATCCACGGGCTGGACAAGGTAATGGCCGGCGAGCTCATCGAGTTTCCGCACAATATCGCGGGCCTGGCCATGAGCCTTGAAGAAGATCAGGTGGGCTCGGTCATCATGGGCGAGTACTCGCAGTTGCGCGAGGGCGATCAGGTGCGCCGCACCGGAAAAATTCTCAGCGTCCCGGTGGGCGAGGCCCTCATCGGGCGCGTGGTGAACTCGCTCGGCCAGGTAATTGATGACAAGGGCCCCATGGAAACGAGCGAGACGCTGCCCATCGAGCGGCTGGCTCCCGGGGTCATTGACCGCCAGCCGGTGCGCGAGCCCATGATGACCGGCCTCAAGGCCATCGACTCCATGATTCCCATCGGGCGCGGACAGCGCGAGCTGATTATCGGCGACCGCCAGACCGGAAAAACCTCCGTCGCGCTCGACACCATTATCAACAGCAAGGGCAAGGAC
>JBAUHD010000322.1:0-2303 GCA_049680085.1 Acidobacteriaceae bacterium | reverse complement strand
AGAGTTAAGGTCATTTCAAAGAAACCTGGAAGCTAAAAGCTAGCAGCTAAAGGCTGAATGCCTTGACTATCTACAACCCATTCGTGTAGATAGTCACAGTATGGGAAAACCAAGCGATCTCGTGCAGGGAACACTCGACCTTCTGATCCTCAAGACCATCGCGCTTGAGCCGAAACACGGCTGGGCCATCGCCAAGCGCATTCAGCAAGTCTCCGGCGAAGTTTTGCAGGTGCAGCAGGGCTCGCTCTACCCCGCGCTGCATCGGCTGGAGCAGCAGGGCTGGGTGCGCGCCAAATGGGCCGAAAGCGAAACCGGGCGCGAGGCGAAGTTCTATTCGCTCACCGCAGCCGGACGGCGGCAACTGGAAGCCGAAGCCGCGAACTGGAAGCGTCTCTCAGAGGCCGTCAACCTCGTTGTCGAAACCGCCTGAGCTTGGAAAAATGCGCGTTCTCGAAAAAATCCGGATGCGGTTCCAGATGCTCTTTCGAAGAAATCGAGAGGCCCGGCGTCTCAGCGCCGAGCTGGAGTTCCACATCGAGCAGCAGGCCGCCGAAAACATTGCCGCCGGCATGTCGCCGGACAAAGCTCGTCACGCCGCGCTGCGCGCCTTTGGCAACCCCACCCTCTTGCGCGAACAAGCCAGAGAGACCTGGAGCTGGAATTTTATGGAATCGCTTCTACGCGACCTTCGTTATGGAGCGCGCGCCCTCTCGCGCACGCCCGGCTTTTCGGCCATCGTCATTGTGGTGATGGCACTCGGCATCGGCTCGACCATCGCGCTGTTCACGGTAGTGCATTCCGTGCTGCTCAAGCCGCTGCCGCTGCCGGGAATTGATAGCCTGGTGAGGGCTTTTGAAGCCGACACGGTCCTCCATTTTCAGGCCAACGTGGTTGCCGGAGGCACCTTCAAGAGCTGGCAGCAGGGCAACCGGTCTTTCCAGCAACTCGCTCTGATCACCGACGACGAATACAATCTGTCTTCCAGCAACGGGCAGTTGCCCGAGCGCATTGAGGCGGAGATCAGCTCCTGGAACGCGCTGCCGCTGCTTGGCGTGCACGCTGCTTACGGTCGGCTGTTTACGGCGAACGACGACCGCTGGGGCGCGACGGAAACCGCGATTCTGACATGGGGCTTCTGGAAGCGCCGGTACGGCGGCGACCGGTCCGTCATTGGCAAAACCATTCTGCTCGACGCGAAGCCCTTCACCGTCATCGGCATTCTTCCCGCGTGGTTCGCCTATCCCAATCCGCAGGCCCAGCTATGGACGCCTGTGTATCCGCAAATGCCGCCTCCGATCATGGAATCGCATGACTCGCATAACTTCAGCGTGATCGGCAGGCTCAAGCCGGGTGTGTCGCTGGCCGCCGCGCAAGCCGACCTCGCCAACATCTCCGCGCAGGAGCGAAAGCAATTTCCGAATGGGCCGGTCTTCAACTCGGCCAGTATTTCTCCGCTGCTCGATGCCGAGACCCACGACGTCAAGACACCGCTGTATGTGCTCTTCGCCGCCACCGGATGCCTGCTGCTCATCGCCTGCCTGAATATTGCCAACCTGCTGGTGGCGCGCTCGGCTTCGCGTCGAAAAGAACTGGCGATTCGCACCGCGCTCGGCGGCAGCCGCGCCCGCCTGATGCGTGAGCGCGTAACGGAATCCGTGCTGCTTTCGCTCGCCGGCGGAGCGTTCGGCATCGGCTTTGCGCAGCTCGCGCTTCAGTGGCTGGTACACTTGCGGCCCGACCTGCCCCGTGTGGAAGCGATTCATCTCGATGGCGTCGCCATTCTCTTCTCCGCCGGACTGGCGATTTTATGCGGCATCGCCGCGGGCCTTGCGCCCGCATTGGCCGAAGATGAGCGCCAGGTTCTCCACTCGCTTCAGGAATCCTCCCGCTCGGCAAGTGCCAGCCATAGCAGCGTGAAGCTGCGCCGGGTGCTGCTCTCGGCTGAAGTGGCGCTGACCGTGGTGCTGCTCATCGGCGCGGGCCTGCTGCTGCGCAGCTATCAAAGGCTGCGCGCCGTCGATATTGGCATCCCCACGCACAACGTCCTCACCATGGGCATCAACCTGCCGGAAGGCGAGTACGGCAGCTTCTTTTCAAAGAACCCGAAGAGAGTCACGTTCTTCGAGCAGTTGCTCCAGCGGGTGCGCACGTTGCCGGGTGTGCGCGCCGCGGCATTGAGCACCGTTCTTCCCGGCCAGGACCGCGGCGAGGATGACGCGATTACCATCCACGAAGACCCGCCGCTGGCGCGAGGCAAGTGGCTCGACGCGGACGTGCGCTGGGTCGATCCCGGCTATTTTCAT
>JBAUHD010000321.1:0-1604 GCA_049680085.1 Acidobacteriaceae bacterium | reverse complement strand
GCCTCATGCTCGCCGCCGATCTCGACTCCGCCGACCTCGCCAAGCAGGTCGTCGCCGACATGCTCGCGCGCCGCATCCTCATCAATCGCACCAGCGAAACGGTTCTCCGCTTCCTGCCGCCCTACATCCTCACCAAAGAGCACGTCGATGCCGCTATCGCCGCGCTCGACGAAATCTTTACCGAACGCGCGCCGCAATCGGCCACCGCATCCCCCACCGGAGCCAAACACCATGGCTAGCAAAGCTTATGCGCCAGAAGCCCCCGTCGGCACGCCTCCTATAGAATCGCTCGCCGGACGCGACCTCTGTTCCATCGCCGATTTTTCCGCGTGTGAGGTCGCCGAAGTCATGAAGCTCGCCCACGCCGTCAAAGCCGATCCCGGCAAATACCGCTGGGCGCTCGACGCAAAGCAGATGGTCATGTTCTTCGAGAAGGCGTCGCTGCGCACCCGACTCACCTTCGAGACCGCCATCAACACTCTCGGTGGCAACGCCATCTTCGTCGATCAAACCCAGTCCCCGCTCGGCGAGCGCGAGTCGCTGGCCGACATGTCGCGCAACCTCGAGCGCTGGGTTTCCGTCATCGTGCTGCGCACCTACGCACACGACACCATTACGGAAATGGCGCAGTACGCCGCCTGCCCTGTCATCAACGCGCTCAGCGATCTCGAGCATCCCTGCCAGGCTCTCGCCGACTTCATGACTCTTGAGGACCGCTTCGGCACGGCCCGGGGCCTCAAGTTCACCTACGTTGGAGACGGCAACAACGTCTGCCATTCGCTCATGCTCATGGCCGCCCAACTCGGCGCGCACTGCACCATCGGCTCTCCAAAAAACTACGCGCCCAAGGCCGAAGTCGTTGCCCAGGCCCGCGCCATCGCCAATGAAACTGGAGGCGACATTCATCTCGTCAGCGATCCCGTCGTCGCCGTCACCGGAGCCGACGCCGTATACACCGACGTCTGCACCAGCATGGGCTTCGAGCACGAAGTCACCAAGCGCGCGCCCATCTTCAAGCCCTACCAGGTGAACGAAGCGCTGATGGCCCACGCCGCGCCCCACGCCGTCTTCATGCACTGCCTGCCCGCGCACCGCAACGCCGAAGTCACCGACGCCGTTCTCGACAGCCCGCAGTCCGTCGTCTTCGACCAGGCGGAAAACCGAATGCACGCCCAAAAATCCCTACTCCTGCTCTTGCTGGGCGGAGCGGCAACGAACACTGAATGATCTTGAGGTCTTGAACGAAATGTCTGTCATTCTTGAACGTCTTCCGGTCGGCCGGAAAGTCGGCATCGCTTTTTCCGGGGGCCTCGATACCAGCGCCGCGCTTCTCTGGATGAAACAGAAAGGCGCCCTGCCCTACGCCTATACCGCCAATCTTGGGCAGCCGGATGAGACCGACTACGACGCCATCCCTCGCAAGGCCCTCGAATACGGAGCGGAAAATGCCCGCCTCATCGATTGCCGCGGGCCTTTGGTGCGCGAAGGCATCGCGGCTCTACAGTCAGGCGCCTTCCACATTTCCACCGCAGGCGTCACCTATTTCACCACCACGCCCATTGGACTCGCAGTCACCGGCACCATGCTCGTTACGGTCATGAAGG
>JBAUHD010000320.1:0-7338 GCA_049680085.1 Acidobacteriaceae bacterium | reverse complement strand
AAATGGCGAGATGAGAAGCGGATTTCCTATCCATTAAAGTCCGGCGGACCTTTGGCGCACGGCCACAAATCTCCATTGCCTACAATACGGCAGCACGCGTCAATGAGCGCATCGGCCTGAAATCAATAATTAAAGAGGAAAGCTGGCCGCGAGCCGATTTCTCATTGCAAATACCAATAGCAGCACTTTCGCAACAAACTAATGATCGGCGTGCTCTCTGCCATGAGGAATCAGGACTCCGCGATTCAGATCCCTCTCCTTCATCATGACAAAGAAGACTGGAACGAGGATGAGGACGTGAATGGTGGACGTAATCATGCCTCCGACGATGGGAGCGGCGATGGGTTTCATCACGTCGGAGCCGATGCCGGCCTCCCATAAAATTGGCGCGAGGCTGGCCATGACGGCCACAACTGTCATCAATTTGGGGCGAAGCCGCTGTACCGCGCCTTCGATGGCCGCCGCTTCAATGTCTTGTTTGGTGTTGAGTTGACCGCTTTCGACGCGACGCTGAAAAGCTTCATGCAGGTAAACGACCATCACGACCCCGGTCTCCACCGCAATTCCGAAGAGCGCGATATAACCCACGGCCACGGCGACGCTGAAGTTGTAATGCAGCATCCATTGCAGCAACAGGCCGCCGGTCATAGCGTAAATGGTCGGGAAGATGAGAACGAAGGCTTCCGTAACGGAATGGAAGATCATATAGAGAAGCACGAAAATGAGGAAGAAGACGATGGGCAGAATCAGCGTGAGGCGCTGTTTGGCGCGCATCTCAAATTCGTATTCGCCGGACCAGTGGTAGGTGTAGTTCGCTGGTAATTTCAGCTTTTGGCGGAGCAGCCTATTTGCCTGCTCGACGAAGCCGCCGTAGTCTGCGGTTTTTAGGTCAACGTAGACATATCCCGTAAGTGCGCCGTCTTCGTCCCGAATCATTGCGGGGCCGTGCGAGAAAGAAATTTTCGCCACCTGGCCCAGCGGAATCTGCGCTCCGGAAGGCGTTCCGATAAGAACGCCTTCCATTTGCTCAACACTGTCGCGGAATGCGCGCTGATAGCGGACATTGATCGGATACCGCTCGCGACCCTCGATGTTTTCGGCGATGTTCCGGCCGCCGATGCCGGATGCGACGGCATCCTGAATGTCCGCGACCGTCAGGCCATAGCGCGCGGCCTCTTCGCGGTTGGGCTGCACGTTCACATAGAAGCCTTGCGCTACCTTCTCCGCGAAAATCGACCGCACCTGCGGCATGGTGGAGAGGATGCTTTGTATCCGTGCGGATAACTGCTGGATGCCCTCCACGCTTGAGCCCTGGACCTTCAGCCCCACGGGCGTTTTAATCCCGGTCAGCTCCATATCGAGCCGATTTTCAACCGGCATGGTCCAGGTGTTCGACAGCCCCGGAAATTGCAGCTTCGCGTCCATGTCCTGAATGAGTTTGTCGTAGGTCATTCCCGCCGGCCACTGGCTGCGCGGCTTCAGCATGATGGTGGTGTCGTACATATTGAGCGGCGCGTTGTCGGTGGCGCTGTTGGAGCGGCCTACGGTGCCGAAGACGCTCAGAGTTTCGGGGAAGGTGCGCAGAATGCGGTCCTGCTCCTGAAGCAGAACCTTGGCTTGCTCAATGGAGATGCCGGGTAGCGCGGTCGGCATATACAGGACGGAGCCTTCAAAGAGCGGCGGCATGAATTGGCTGCCAAGGTGCAAGGCCAGCGGTATCGTCACGACAAGAAAGGCCAGATTCAGGCAGATAGTGAGCCAACGATGATGCAGACAGAAGCGCAGTACGGGGAGATACACAGCTTGGGTGAAGCGCGAGATGGGATTGGCGCTCTCTGGACGCAGACGCCCGCGAATGAGCATGACCATAAGCACGGGCACAAGCGTAATGGCGAGGATGGAAGAGGATCCGACGGCGAGCGTCTTGGTCCAGGCCAGCGGACGGAACATGCGTCCCGATTGATTTTGCAACAGAAAGACTGGGAGAAACGACACGACAATAATGAGCAGCGAAAAGAAGAGTGCGGGGCCGACCTGTTTTGCCGCGTTGATCAAAATTCGCCGGCGTTCCGGGCCAGATACCGGATTCGGATTGTTTTGCTGCCGTTCGGACAGATGCCGGTAGCCGTTCTCGATCATCACGATGGAAGCGTCCACCAGCACGCCGATGGCGAGCGCGAGGCCGCCCAGGGACATGATGTTCGACGAGACGCCGAGGAAATAAATCGGAATAAACGAAATCAACACCGCAACAGGCAGGGCGAGGATGGCAACGAGAGCCGAGCGAAAGTGAAGAAGGAAAACGATGACAACCAAGCTGACGATAATGATTTCTTCGAGCAGGTCTCGCTGCAGTGTGTGGATAGAAGCGTCAATCAAGCCGGAGCGGTCGTACCCCGGCATGACTTCGACGCCTGCCGGCAATGATGGGGCAATCTCGCGCAGCTTGCGCTTGACGCCGTTGATCACGTTCAGCGCGTTTTCGCCTTGCCTCATAATGACGATGCCGCCGACAGTCTCACCTTTGCCGTCCCACTCGGCAACGCCCTCGCGGATGTCGGGGCCGAAGCTCACTGTTCCCAGATCGCGCAGCAGCACGGGCGTGCCGTTTTTGCTGCCAACCGCTACTTCGGCCAGATCATTGAGTGAACGCAGATAACCGAGCCCGCGGATCATGTAGCGTGCTCCGCTCATATCCAGTTCGCGTCCGCCGACCTCGTTCGTGCTGGCCTTCACGCGATCAATCACAGTGGAAAGCGGAATGCCGTAGGCGAGCAGTTTGTTGGGATCAAGCTGCACCTGATACTGCTTCACGTATCCACCGATGGTGGCGACTTCCGCGACACCGGGCACAGTTTCGAGCGCATATCGCAGGTGCCAGTCCTGCAAGCTGCGGAGATCAGCAAGGCTGTGGCGATGGCTTGTATCGATAATGGCGTATTCGTAGACCCAGCCCGCCCCAGTTGCGTCCGGGCCGATCACGGGATGTACCTGCGCGGGCAGCGCGCCGGTGATCTCCTGCAAATATTCGAGGACGCGGGAGCGCGCCCAGTAGAGGTCTGTGCCGTCTTGAAACACGACGTAAACGTAGGAGTCGCCGAACATGGTTTGCGCGCGAACGGCTTTCACATGCGGTGCGGCCAACATGCTGGTCACGATTGGATACGTCACCTGATCTTCGATCACGTCCGGCGGCTCGCCGCTCCAGGTGGTGTGGATAATGACCTGCACGTCCGATATATCGGGTAGCGCGTCAACGGGGATGTGTTTGACAGACCAGATTCCAGCCAGCGTAAGGAACAGCACCGCAGTGAAGACGAGAAAACGGTTATGGGAGCAGGCTTCGATGATGCGGGAGATCATTTACATGCCTCCCTTCGCGCTCATCCGCAGTTGTCTGGTTGCGATGTTTTGGCCGTTCTTCTGGGCGACGATCGTCACCTGCCATGTGCCGCCCGAACCGAGCGAGCTTGTCCCTTCATACGATCCGCTTCCCTTATCGCTCAACGTGCTGGTCGTGTTCATCGCTCCCATGCCCATCGCGGGCATGGCCGGCATGTAGAAAGTAATCGTGATTTTCGCGCCGGTGATTGCCGAGCCGTTCGGGGCGATCAGCTTCACCAGAAACGTGTTCTCACCCTTGTGCGGCGGATTCGGGTTGGTGGTGAAGTTGATGACAGCCTGGTGGATCTGCGTAGCGGCAACGCCGCCCGAACCCGGCGCGGGCGGAACAAACGATCCAGCCGCGGCCTGCAACTGGCTTTCCGAGTCGATCAGGAAATTGGCGGAAGTGACGATCCGCTGATGCGCTTTCAGCCCCTTGAGTACAACAAAGCCCTCGGCAGTGCTGGGACCAAGCGATACCTCCTTCGGCTCGATCTTGCCGTCTCCGTGATAAAGGAAAACAAGCTGGCGGATGCCCGACTGCAAGACAGCCGAGGCGGGCACAACCAGCGCGCGACCCAGCGGCGCTTTCAGGTCCACGTTCACGAACATGCCAGGTTTCAGTTTGAGGCCGAAGTTCGCAATCACCAGCCGGACGCGCACGGTGCGCGTGGCGAGGTCCACCTGCGGAAGAATCTGATCGACGCGGCCTGAGAAAACTTCATTGGGATAGGCGTCCACTGTAATCTGCGCGCGGTCTCCGGGTTTCAAGCGGCCAACGTCATCCTGAAAAACCTGCGCGTACACCCAGACCTGTGACAGGTCGGCGACGGTGTAGAGCCGGGTGGAGGGCTGCACATACATATTCGGCAGCGCGTTGTATTCGGTGATGTAGCCCGATACCGGCGAGTTCACGGTGAGATCGGTGATTGGCTTTCCGGTGGCCTTCAGCTTGTTCAGCTCGCTTTGCGGAACTTCCCACTGCGCCAGCCGCCGCTCGGCGGCGATGGCGAGCGCCGCCGCTCCGGAGGCCACTCCATCGACGGTGCTCGCGCTCAGGGCTTTCTGATTCTGCCGCGCCAGTAGGTACTCCTGCTGCGTAGCTACCAGTTCAGGGCTATAGATGGTGAACAGCGGCTCGTTCTTGTGGACATATTGATAGATCGCATTGGCAAAAACCTGGCGGATGTATCCCGGAAAGCGAATCTGAACATAGGAAATCAGGCGTTGGTCGGTATCTACATTGCCCGTGGCGCGAATGTCGTTATTGATTGACTTGAACTCGACCATTCCTGTTGTTACTCCGATGCTCTGCATTCGTTGCGGTGTCAGTTGAATGGGCGCACGAGGGGCCTGCGCGTTCTGCGCAGGCGGCGCATTTTCCGGGGTGGCTGCGGGACCCGCGGCCGCCGGCGTCACGCTTCCGGGAGATTGGGTCGCGGCACTCGCTGCGCGGTGACCCGCGAATCGCGAATGGTAAACGAGCGCTCCGACAACAATGACCAACACGATGATCCAGACAAAGGAAGTTCTGACGACATATTTGTTCATCGCAGCGTCGCTCCTGTGAGGGTTTCCAGATGGGCCAAAGCTGTTTCATGATCCGCAAGCGTCTGCGCGTAATCGAGCTTCAGTTCAAGAACATTCGTGATGGCCCGCAGCACATGCGCAAGATCGTCGCGGTTGGAAGCGTAGGCATTGAGCGTAGAGCGATAAGCGGCGTCTGACTGTGGAATCAATCCTTCGCGATATTCCTTGAGGAGTTCCGCATCGCTGGAAGCGGTCACATATTCCTGCTTCACTTCCGCCAGCTGCTGTTCGAGGTGTGCATTCAGAGTCGCCCGCGATTGTGCGAGCTTGTCGGCAGCCTCGGCAATTTCGGCGTGGACGCGCCCTCTGCGCGGAAGCCGCACATTGAAGGTGAACATGTAGTAATCGCGGTATCTTCTATCGGTGTTTTGGTACATATAGGCAAGACCAAAATCCGGCTTGCCTTCGCGTTTGGCGGCCTTCAAAGCCGCATTCTCCTGACGGACGGAGCTGGTATCGACCTGAACCTCAGGATTGTGTGCGTGCACCATTTGCAATAGTTCGGCGGAAGTCAATCGCTGGGGAGTTTCGATCATAGGTTCGGTCACAACGTCCGGTGAATCCTGAGGCCGATTCAGTATCCCTTTGAGGTGGGCGTCGATCTGTCCCGTTTGTTCGCGATGCAAGGTGATCTCGCGCAGAATTTTCGTCCGTACTACCTGAGCCTGCAGCACATCGGCCTGCAAACCCTGGCCCACCTCATAGTGCGCCGTCGCGGTCTGGGTGATCTGAACGAGAACCTTTTCGTTTTCCTGCAAAATTCCGAGCGTCATTTGCAGATAAGCCAGCTTCAGATAATCGGACTTGACGGCGTCAGCAACATTTGCCCTGGTTGCGCCCAGCTCCATGTTTTTTACATCCACGGCCCGCTGCGCAACTTCGCCGCGCAAGCGCAGTTTGCCTGGGTAAGGAAGCTCCTGTGACGCGCCGATGCCAATATACGCAAAGTCACTGTTGGTATAGCCGGCGAACGGCTTCGGGCTGCCAACGCTGAATTGCTGATAGGTGAACGTCGGATCGGGCAGAGTCGATAGCTGGCGCGGCACTTCATTCGCAGCCTGCCAGCCGTGCTCGGCAGCCGAAATCTGCGGGTTGTTCGCATTCGCCTCAGTCAGAAGCGCAGAAAGCGGCGTGGGCGCACTGCTCGGCGCGGTGGTTTGCCCGAACGCGGCGAGCGTTGCCGTCAGCGCAAGAGCGGTGGCCAAAATCCGGACCACGTTCATACAGGTCTCCAATCTCAAAAGCATTTCGAGGAGTGGCACAGCCGGGCGCGCAAATGCGTGCGGCTTCAGCCAGACGGAGCGGAGGATTGGAGATTGCTAGATTCGGAGAATGGAGATTGCCGAGGGCGGGGATTGCGGCAACCTCACCTGGTACCGCAGAGCAGTACCGCGGTCGGTCAAAGCATCGTGAAGATGAAGAACAGGAGCGTGGCCGGAAATAACGGCATTTGCAAGGACGTGAAAAGGTGTCGAGCTTGCCGGGACCGCTCTCAGATATCCAGAGACGGGCAGGTCTTTATGGCAGCACCCATGCGAGACCGGCATGTCCGTATCTCCGCACTGGTTCTTCATCTGTTTGCAGCACGCTCGTTCCGCAGGACTCAGTTGTGCGCCTGGGAGAACGCAGGCCATGGCCGGCGCAAGAAGCGGCAGCAAAATAGCCGCAATTAACGTGAAATGGCGAAGGGCTTTCATCCTGCGTCCTGGGATCGATCATACATCGCCACCGCTATGTCGTAATAACCCTCGTTTCGGCAGCCGCATCCAATTGCGGTGCGGGATGCGCCATTGGCGATGTGATCGGGGAATCTATTGTCTCGACTCTGGGTCTGATCTTCGCAGGCGAGTTCGGATCGAAAATCATTCTCGATTTCGTCTTCGCATACATTCTGGGCATCGTCTTTCAGTACTTCACGATTGCAGCTTAAAGAGGAGATGGATCGCGGAAATCAAATCGAGTTTTGGAAACAGCGATTGTGCAAGGTCACTTCAGCAGATAACAAAGAGCGACAAATCGCCAACTCGCTCATTGACACATTCTGTCCGCATAACCGGCAATGGGAGATTGGACCAGTTTGGACCCAAATTGGGCTTGTTGACGGAATTCGGCGGTGGAGAATAGTTCGCTCACGACTTGGTCCACCAAACAGTCTTAAGTCTTTTAAGCTGCAATTTACAGCCAACAATCCCCAGGTTTCCCCGCAAAACGCGTGTTTTTTGCTCCTGAAGGACACAGGAGAGGATTCTCCGCGGTTGTAAATCTGCTCCTAAACAGAGCCATTCTCTGATCGGGAAATGCCGAGTGTCCGCCGGAAAGTAGGAATGTCGGGGACGCGCAGATCTGAAGCGCCTGCAAGCACCC
>JBAUHD010000319.1:0-16980 GCA_049680085.1 Acidobacteriaceae bacterium | reverse complement strand
GTGGTGGGAGGCGCGCGGGGAAAATCGGGCGCGCCTTCGATGGCTTCGCTGGCCGCGATGCGGGCGGGCGCGGGGCTGGTGACGGCGGCGATTTCCGAATCGATTTTGCCGATGGTGGCGGGGATTGCACCGGAGCTGATGACGATTCCGCTGGTGGAGGACGGCGCGGGCGAAATTGACCCGGCGCGGGTGGACTGGGACGATCTGCTGGAGCGGAAGACGGTGCTCGCGATTGGACCGGGGCTTGGACAGAAGCCGGGAGCGGAGCGGTTTTTTCTGGAATTGCTGGAGCGGGCGCGGGTCCCGATGGTGTTGGATGCGGACGCGCTGAATCTGCTGTCGAAGCATCGGGAGCGGATCAATGGGAGCGGGAAGACGCGGGTGCTGACGCCGCATCCGGGCGAGATGGCGCGGCTGGCGGGCACCAGCATTCAGGACGTGCAGGCGAACCGCGAGGCGGTGGCGCGGGAGTTCGCGGTGAAGTACCAGGTGACGCTGGTTCTGAAAGGATGGCGGACGTTGATTGCGCATCCGGACGGCGGAATTACGGTGAATACGACCGGGAATCCGGCGCTGGCGAAGGGCGGCAGCGGCGATATTCTGACCGGGATTGTGGCGGCGATGCTGGCGCAGTATCCAGAGCGGGTGGCAGATGCGGTGAACGCGGCGGTGTACTTGCACGGGCTGGCGGCGGACTTCGCCGTGCGCGAGCAGAATGAGCATACGCTGCTGGCGACGGACGTGGTGGCGCATTTGTGGCAGGGGTTTCGGTTTCGCGCCGAAGATGCGGGAGGGTATGTGTGGTTGCAGGGGCTGCCTCGCGCGGGTGGGGAGACGCTGTGAAGAAGGCGCTGGAGTTCACGACGGCGAGTGCGGAGGAGACGATTGCGTGTGGGCGGGAGATGGCGAAGCTGCTGACGCCGCCGCGGTTGCTGATTTTGCGCGGGGAACTGGGCGCGGGCAAGACGACGCTGGTGAAGGGCATTGCCGAAGGGCTGGACGCGGCGGAAGCCGAAGAGGTGACGAGTCCAACGTTCACGCTGATTCATGAATATGATGGCTCGCTGGGAGCCTCGGCGGTGAGGCTCTACCACCTGGACCTTTACCGGATTGAGAGCGAGAGGGAACTGGCCGGACTGGGGTTGGAGGATCTGGCCGGGGCAGACTGCGTTGTGCTGGTGGAGTGGGGCGAGAAGTTCGCGAGCCTGGTGGAGCGCAGCGAGGGCGAGATCGTGATCGAGGCCGCGGAGGGGGATTCGCGGAGGATTGCGCTGCGGATGAAGGAGTGAGTTACCTCGTGCGGGTCTGACAATTTCCTCGCAACTGGATCATCCCGAAATGCAGGTCCCTCGGCTTCGCTCGGGATGACAACATTTTTTTACGAGGAAAGTTATTTCTCGCAGCCCCACTCAAGCCAAAAGCGGGCTTGAGTGGGCCACCTGTGATGCGGGTCAGACGCGCCAGGTGTCGGCTCTCCACGTGGTGATGGCTTTTTTGATTTCGCCGCGCTTGAGATTTTCCTTCAGCGTGCGCTCGACGAGGGCGGGGATTTCCGGGTCGGAAGCAAAGCGGAGGCCGATGAGCTGGCTTTCGGTCAGCTCGGGAATGCGGGCGCGCAGCGGGTCGGGCAAAAGGCCGGCGAGGCGAAGCCTTTCTTCCAGGCGAATCACGCGGTCCTGCACCTTGAGCGGATTGACGCGCACGAGGAAGGCGAGCAGGAACAGGGCGAAGGCCATGATGAGTCCCCAAACAGCGTGCCAGCCGGGCGCGCGCACGAGCAGGACGATGGCGATGATCAGGTTGGCGAGAAAAATGGGGATGAGGACGAAATGAAAGATGGGGTGAAAGCGCGCGTGGTTCCGGAGGCTTTGGGGCTTGGCGGGCATGATAGTTCTCCTGGCAATTCGTTGGCGGGACCTCCATCGAAAGATGGAGGTAAAAAACAATCTTTCGGCTCAAGACGATCGTGAGCGAGGAAGCTATTCTGATCCTGTTATTGCACTTCAACTACCTCCTGCCCTGATCGCGCAAACGGTCAGGGTTTTCTTTTTGCCGCGGAAGGCAGCGACGGGATTCAGATTAGCTCGGTGCCCCAGAGGTCGTGGAGGTGGAGGACGCCTTCCAGCCCGCCGCCGGCGTTGACGACGAGCAGGGAAGTGATTTTTTTCTCTTCCATGAGGCTGAGGGCTTTGGCGGCGAGCTCGCCTGATGCGATGGTGCGCGGATGAGGATTCATGGCGTCGCCGGCGGTTTTCCTGAGGGCTTCGGGGCCGTCGCGTTCGAGCAGTCGGCGGAGGTCGCCGTCGCTGATGATGCCGAGCAATTGGCCGTTGGCTTCCACCGTGGTCATGCCGAGTTTTTTGCGGGACATTTCGTAGATCACGTCCTTCATGGGCGTGAGGGGTGTGACGCGGGGGACGGCCTCGCCCGTGTGCATGAGTTGCTCGACGCGGGCCAGGCGCTTGCCGAGCTTGCCACCGGGATGCAGGGCGGCGAAGTCTTCGGGGCGGAATCCTTTTTTGAGGGAGACGGCGATGGCGAGGGCATCTCCCAGGGCGAGCATGGCGGTGGTGGAGGCGGTGGGGGCGAGTCCCATGCCGCAGGCCTCGGCGGGGACGCTGCAATCGAGCGCGATGTCGCTGGCGAGCGCGAGCGTGGAGTGCGTGTCGCAGCAAAAGCTGATGAGGGCGTCGCCGATGCGCTTGATGGTGGCGAGGAGGCGGAGAATTTCCTCGGTCTCGCCGCTGGCCGACAGCGCGATGACCACATCGCCTTTGGCCAACATACCGAGATCTCCGTGGACGGCTTCGGCGGGGTGCAGAAAGAGCGCGGGGCTGCCGGTGGAGCTGAGGGTGGCGGCGATTTTCTGGGCGATGATGCCGCTCTTGCCCATTCCGGTGACGACGACGCGGGCGCCTCGCTCACCGCACTGGAGGATGCAGGCGACGGCGCGTTCGAGGGGTTCGGCCATGGGGCCTTCGAGCCGCTCGGCGAGGGCGAGAAGGGCCTCGGCCTCAATGCGCACCAATCGCGATGGAGTGTGGGTGGTCAAACAGGTCGATGCTATCAGAGATGGCTGTGTGGGGCGGCGGGGGAAGTGCAGGTCCCTCCACTTCGCTTCACCACCCCAGCACGCGAAAAGCGCGCGTGCCGGGGCCCCGGTTTCGCTTCGGTCGGGATGACAAATCTGAGTATTGAACGTCAGGGGACAGTCGGCTAGTAAAATCGGAAGCAGAGGTTGGAGCGGGTGAAGCGGAATATAGCGGTGTTGGTTGCGGTCGCGGTGGCTTTGGGGTTGATCGCGTGGGCCGGCGTGGTGAACTATCGGCATCGGCAGGAGCAGAATGCCAGGCTGAGGCAGCTTCAGGCGATGATGGCGCAAACGGCTCCATCGGGGAACGCGGCGGCGGACGATGGATTCTCGGCGAATCCACTCGAAGGGAAGATGGCGCCGAATTTTACGCTGAAGAACACCGACGGGAAAAAGGTATCGCTGACCGACTACAAGGGCCAGGCGGTGGTGGTGGACTTCTGGGCGACCTGGTGCGCGCCGTGCAAGATTGAGATTCCGTGGCTGGCGCAGTTCCATACGAAATATGCGGGCCAGGGATTGCAGATTCTGGGTGTTTCTGAAGACAACCTGGACATGGACGACAAGGCCGCACTGGAGAAGGAGAAGAAAGATATTGCGACGAAAGCGGTGCAACTGGGGATTAATTATCCCGTGCTGATCGACGACGCCAATGTTTCGACGCCGTATGGAGGCGTGGAGGGTTTGCCGACGACATTCTTTATCGATCGCAGCGGGAAGGTGGTGGCCTCGACGGTGGGGCTTGTGCCGCGCGAGGAAATTGAAGCGGACATCCAGAAGGCGCTGGGCAGCGGAGGCAAGTCGTGATGCGGGTTTTCTGCGCGACGTTGTTGCTGGCGGCGAGCCTGGCTCCGGCGCAGCGGCTGCCGTGGCAGACGACGAAGCGGCCTCAGGATGTGCGGTATTTATTTCCGGAGCAGGTTTCGGTTGCGGCGGGGAAGGATGCGGTGATTGAGCTGCATTTCAGGATCAATCCGGGAATGCACATTAACTCGCACACTCCGAGCGAGAAGGGGCTGATTGCGACGAAGCTGAATCTGGTGAATGTTTCGGGCGTGAAGCTGGGGGCGATGGAGTTTCCGGCGGGGTCGGAGTATTCGCTGGCCGCGCTGCCGGACGAGAAGTTGAGCGTGTATACGGGGGATTTTGTGGTGCGGGCACATGTCAAAGCGGCGGCGGGGCAGCATTTGTTGCAGGGCTCGCTGCGCTACCAGGCTTGCGATGTGAATGCGTGTTATCCGCCGCGCGAGGCTGCGATTGCGGTGAGTGTCGTGGCGCGCTAGCTGGCGATCTCCAGCAATTCGTAGCGGATGGGAGAAGCGGTAACGGGCTGTTCGCTGTTCCGCATTTCTTCGAGATAGAGGTTGATGGCTTCGGCGATCATTTGACGCGCTTCTTCATAGTCCTTGCCGCTGGACGCTACCGCTCCGGGCTGAAGTTCGGGAGCATAGGCGCTCACGCTGCCGTCGTCCGCCTGTTCGTAGATGACTAGATAATTGTGCTTCATTTAATTCCTACTTGTTTCAGTATTGCCGCCGCCGTGCCTTTTGCCAAGTCCTTTGCGTGGATGGGGACCATGACGATACCCGGTTTTTGCTCGTGCTTGTAGACGGCGTGGCTTCCGCTGGTTCTTGTGCGCCGCCAGCCATCTGCTTCCAGCAGTTTGATGATCTCGCGGTGCTTCATCCCACGATCTTTTCCGCCGCGGAGAGGCGGGCGACTACGCGGTCTTTGCCGAGGGCGGTCATTACGGCGAAGAGGCTGGGGGCGACGGCTTGTCCGGTGAGGGCGACGCGGGCTCCATTGATGAGCGGGCCGGCTTTCATTCCGTTTTCATCGGCGAAAGTGCGCAGGGTCTGCTCGGTTGAGGTTTCGGTGAATTCGGGAAGTTCGGCATAGCGGTGGGCGAGTTCGGCGAGGAGCTTTCGCGTGGCGTCGTCATTCAGGAATTTGGCGACGGCGGCGGCGTCATAGTTGTAAGAGTCGCTGAAGTAGGCGCGGAAGGTGGTGGCGAAATCCTTGAGGCTGCGGGCGCGAGGCTTCAGAAGATCGATGGCGTGGAGGATATCTTCGGGCGAGCGGTCGGGCGCGAAATTGCAGGCCTTCCACTCTTCCTCGATGAGTGGCAGGAGTTTTTGGGCGTCATAAGAGCGGATGTACTCGGTATTGAACCATGCGAGCTTGTCGTTGTTGAAGACCGCGTTCGACTTTGAAATGCCATCGAGAGAGAAGAGCCGGATGAGGTCGTCGGAGGAGAAAAGCTCGCGGTCTTTATGTTCGGAGCCGGGGGTCCAGCCGAGCAGGGCGAGGAAGTTGCGGAAAGCCTCGGGGACGATGCCCATGTCCTTATAGGCGATGACCGACGTTGCGCCGTGGCGTTTGGAAAGGCGTGTTTTGTCGGGGCCGAGGATGAGGGGGACGTGCGCGAAGATGGGCAGATCGGCTCCGAGGGCGCGGTATTGCAACACCTGCTTGGGGGTGTTGGAGATGTGGTCGGCGCCGCGGATGATGTGGGTGAGGCGCATGTCGAGATCGTCGGCGACCACGCTCAGGTGATACGTGGGAACGCCGTCGGAGCGGAGCAGGACGAAATCCTCGATTTCGGCGTTGGCGAATTCGACGCGACCAAATACGGCATCGTCAAAGCTGGTGGAGCCTCCGTTGGGGACGGCGAAGCGCACGGCGCAGGCTTCTCCGGCGGCTTTGCGTCCGGCGGCAATGGCATTTTCAATGGCGCGGCAGCGTCGGTCGTACATGGGCGGACGTCCGGCGGCGGCGGCCTGGGCACGGCGTTGTTCGAGTTCGGCTTTGGTGCAGAAGCAGTAATAGGCGTGGCCGCTGGCGAGCAGCTTTTCCGCCGTGGCGCGGTGCAGGTCGAGCCGCTGCGATTGGTAGAACGGGCCTTCGTCCCAGTTCAGCCCGAGCCAGCGCATTCCTTCGAGAATGCCTTCGACCATTTCTTCCGAGGAGCGCTCGAAGTCGGTGTCCTCAATGCGGAGGATGAGGGTTCCGCCGAAGTGGCGGGCGAAGAGCCAGTTGAAGAGAGCGGTGCGCGCTCCGCCGACGTGGAGATAGCCGGTGGGGGAGGGCGCGAAACGGACGCGGGGGGTGTTGTTGGAGGTCATTTCGGTGGGTTGGGTCAATCTTTGATGCTAAAGCATTTCTCCGAAGGACGCACCCACACCGCGGCTACGAAGTGATCCTCAAGCGCGCGGCGGTAGCGGCGATGGCGGGTAGTAGACGTAGGCGGGTTGCGGCGCGGGCACAACCTTCCATTGGGAAAACGCCAGCACATAGAGCATGATGAGGTTCACCATTGGGACGAACATCAGCAGGCTGAACCAGGGGGAGAAGCCGGCTTTTTTCCAGATGAACCAGTAGGGGATGATCAGGACGGCGGCGATGACGATGAAGAACAGAGGCATGACGATGAGCAGGATGCCTTGCAGGGCGTGAAGCTGGTCCGGGTCCATGGGTGCGGCCTCGCGTGAGAAATGAAAAGCGGGATAAGCGTAGCTGAGGCGGCTGCTGCTGAGAAGCGAAAAATTGGGGCACGGAGGCCTGTTGCTTAAAAGCAGGTCCCCTCCACTGCGTTCGCTGCGCTCACCCCGGTCGGGATGACAACTTTATGAAGGGATTAGGGATGCGACTGAAGCGGGATTCCGTTGAGATTGAATAGGCGTCCGACGGGGTAGTCGCCGAGGCGGTTGGCGGCTCCGTAGGGGGAGCGGTCGTAGAAGAAGTTGAGGCGCGCGGAGGGGCTGGCGGCGAATTTGGGATCGGATTGGATTTTCTGCTCGAACTCGGTCTTGAGTTTGGGGTCTTGGGTCATCATCTCTCTCGCGAGTTTTTCGACGACGTACGCTTCGCCGTATTCCTTTTGCTCAAAGATGGGATCGAAGAATCCCCAGGCCATCGCCGAATCCGGCCCCTCCGGCTCCAGCCACTCGATGGCGACTTTCGACAGGCGCTGATTGAGGGGAACGACGGCGGATCCGGCGGGGAAGGTCAGCGTTTGATCGACGAGATTGCAGTGGCCGAATTTGCCCGGCTCGTATTCGGATTCGCCGGGGAAGATGGGGTGGCGGCCCTCGAAGGGAGCGCGGTTCCATTGCATTCCGACGCAGTGCCAGGTCTGGACTTTGCTAGTCCACGTGGCGGTGGTGCGCAGAATTTTCACCTGATGCGCGGCCAGCACGTTGATGACGTGTGTCCACTGATGCGGGACGATGTAGGCCGCGGGCGGCGTGATGGAGATGGAGACTTTGGAACCGGTGCGGTCGGGGATGGTCGCGTTCCAGGGCACATGAGAATACTTCACCCACATGGCTCCGGAGACCGCGCTCAACTGCCGCGAGTACTGGTAGCCGTGGAAGAGGACCGGCGTGGTCTGCCCTCCCCAGGTGATGGCCAGCGGGAACGGCTTGCCCGCGAGATGCTCGGCCTGCGCGTCGGCGGCGGCGTTGAGCTGGATGAGTTTGGCGGCGTCGCGGTTGACGACTTGCATCAAGGCGCGCAGCAAAGCGTAGTTGCCGGTGACGCGGGTTTTGTAGTCCTTGAGCATGTGCATTTCGACCAACATGCCGGGGCGGTTTTCAAGGATCGAGTAGCCGTTGGAGAAGCGCGGCGGAAAGGCGAAGTAGTCGAGGCCGTTGGCAGCGTCGGTGTCATCGACGAGCGTGATGTAGTGGGGAAAGGCGAGGTGGCCGGGGACCTCATTCACGTTTTTGACCAGCGTGGGCTTGACTACATCGTCGATCCACTTCGCCGTGGGGCCATAGACGTTGGGGCCGTCGCCGATGGAGAAGGTCACGTCATATTGAAAATCCGCGCCGTCGGTGACGTGGTCGTCCACGAAGAAGTCCGGCAGCCAGTGGTGGAACATTTTGAGGAAGGCGCGGGTGGCGGGCGCGTCAGCCTTGAGGTAGTCGCGGTTGAGGTTGAGGTTGGTTCCGTTGCCGCGCCAGCCCATGTCCTGGGGGCCGTTCTGGTTGATGCGGTTGTAGGGCGAGAGGCGGGCGAATCCGTCGGCGTTGTAGATGGGGATGAAGACGAAAACGGCGTTGTCGAGCAGCGCGGCCTGCGATTTGGTGATGACCATGTCGCGCAGCAGGGCGAGGCAGGCGTCCTTGCCGTCCATTTCGCCGGCGTGGATGGTGTTCTGGACGAGCACGATGGGGCGATGAGCGGCGTGGACGCGGGCGGGGTCGAAGTCCCCGTCCTTTGAGGCGATTACGATGTCGAGCTCGCGGCCCTCGCCGCTGGTTCCGAAGGGCTCGATTTTGACTTCGTTCGGAGCAGCGGCCGCGATGCGACGCAGGTAGGCCATGGTCTGGGAGTAATCAGGCGTGGTTTGGTAGTTGGAGGCTTCGGCGGGGGTTTGCCAGTTGGCTGCGGTGGATTGGCCCAATGCGGACTGAAAGACGAAAAGGAGAATTCCGGCGCACAGAACACGTAGAAACGATGAGAAGGTCTTTCCGGTCACTTAACTCCTCCTGAACAACACGGCACGGCTGCTGGGAGTGGAGAAAACCCATCCCTCAGGGGCTAAAGCCCCGCCCATTTCAGAGGTTTTACGGCACGGCTAAAGCCGTGCCCTGACACAAAACAGGAATTCCTCGGCAGCTTCATGCGACGGCTGGTCCCTCGTCGTGGACCAGGCGCAGCCGGATGGAGCGCGGCGGGGTGGCGTCGAAATAGAATGCCTGCACCGCCTCTCTGACGTTGGCTTTCAGTTCGTCCCGATTATCCGCTTGAGTGAAAATGCTTTCTCCGATTGCCTTAGCGGTGAACCCGCCGTCGGCATCTTCTGCCACTTCAAAGACGATTTCGTTCATAGCGCCTTTTTGTCCATTCCTATGTAATGTCTTCGGTGTCGAAGGGTGGACGGTGGAGGGTTCGCGGTTCGGTTTCGTGGGCCTGGCTTACGAGGTCCTGGACTACGTCTTCGAGCTGTTTCTGGGATTCGATGACGTCGGTCATGCGGCGCGGCTCCAGCGGGTCGTCGAGTTTTTCAAGGAGGACGACGGCGTGGGCCTGGGCGACGTGATCGGCGTTGAGGCCCTCGGGGGTTTTGGCTTTGATGCCTACGTCGGAGGGCTTGAGGTTGAGCAGGTCGGCGACGCGCTCGCGCATGTCCGAGGCGATGGGGCCGATTTTGGGTGCGGCGAGCACCAGCGTGGTGTCCACGTTGACGATGCGGTAGCCGGCGTTCTGGATCTCTTCGAGCGCGAGGTTGAGAAAGATGGAGGAGTCGGCGTTTTTCCACCGCGGGTCGCCGGGCGGGAAGAAGCTGCCGATGTCGCCGGCGGAGACGGCGCCGAGCAGGGCGTCGGTGATGGCGTGGAGCAGCACGTCGCCGTCGGAGTGTCCGGCGAGGCCTTCAGGATGTTCGATCGCGAGGCCGCCGATTTTGAGGGGCACTCCGGGCTTGAATGCGTGCGAATCCCAGCCGTAGCCAATACGAATGCTCATGTGTCGTTCTCGTTCCTGGAGAAAAGCTATGCGCGTGTTTCGGACCGGCGGCGCAGATAAAACTCGGCCAGTTCCAGGTCGCCGGGCTGGGTAATTTTGAAGTTCGCGGGCGAGCCCTGGACGACAGCCACCTGGGCTCCGGCGCGCTCGACGAGACTGGCCTCGTCGGTGCCGAGGAATCCGTCGGCCTCGGCTTCGGCGAAGGCGCGCTTGAGCAAGGCGCAGCGGAAGCCCTGCGGGGTCTGCGCACGGACGATGTACTCGCGGGGAATGGTGGAAGTGATGATGGCTCCGTCGGCGGTGCGCTCGACTTGTTTGATGGTATCGACGGCGGGCAGGCCGACGATGGCGGCGTCGTGCTTTTCAACGGCGCGGATGGTTCGCTCGATGGTGGCGGCGTCGATGAGCGGGCGCACGGCATCGTGAACGAGGATGATGTCGTCGTCGTTGCAGTGGATGGTGGTCAGGGCATTGGCGACGCTCTGCTGGCGGTGGTCGCCGCCTTCGACCACGCGGACTTTCTCGGCGAATCCGTATTCCCTGATCTGGGCGGTGAGGCGCTCGATTTCGGCGGCGCGCACGGCGACGATCATTTCGGCGACCTGGGGTGCGGCGGCAAAGGCGCGCAGAGTGTGGATGAGAATGGGGATTCCGCCAAGCTCGAGGAACTGCTTGGGGGCCGAAGTGGGCGCGTGGCCGGGGGCCATTCGGGTGCCGAGACCAGCCGCCGGAAGAATTACAAAGACCCGCATAAACACAGGAGTATATCAGTTGCCGGCATTCAGCGTTCAGCGGTCAGGGCTCAGGGCTCAGGGCTCAGGGCTCAGGGCTCAGTTGTCAGGGTTCGGGGGTGGTGAAGAGAGGTTAATTGTTCGCGTTATACTGAGAGGTCGACGTTCAAAGCGAATTTTTATGAGCACAAAAGCAGAAATTCCGGTTGCGGCAGAGTTTTCATCCGAGGTCCAGGAGTGGATCGAAGCCTTTGACGACGTAATTGTCGGGGAAGGCCCAGAGCAGGGAGCGGAGTTGCTGGATGCGCTTCGCAGGCGGGCGCGCGAGGCCGGGGTAAACACGCCGGGCGAGTTGGTGACGCCGTATATGAATACGATTCCCAAGCACGAGGAGGAACCGTATCCGGGCGACCGCGCGCTGGAGCGGCGGATTGAGGCGCTGATTCGCTGGAACGCGATGGCGATGGTGCACGGGCAGAACAAAAAGGACGCGGGCATCGGCGGGCATATCTCGACGTACTCGTCGCTGGCCACGCTGCTGGAGGTTGGATTTAATCACTTCTTCCACGCGACCTATGGGGACCAGCCGGGGGACTTTATTTATTTCCAGGGCCATGCTTCGCCGGGCGTGTACGCGCGGGCGTATCTGGAGGGGCGGCTGAGCGACCAGCATCTGGCTAACTTCCGGCATGAATTGCGGGGCGAGCCGGCGCTGTCGTCGTATCCGCATCCGTGGCTGATGCCGAACTTCTGGCGGTTCCCGACGGTTTCGATGGGGATTGGGCCGCTGAATGCGATTTACCAGGCGCGGTTCATGCGGTATCTGGAGAATCGCGGGCTGATTGCGAAGACTCCGCGCAAGGTGTGGGCGTTTCTGGGTGACGGCGAGACGGATGAGGTCGAGACGCTGGGGGCGCTGTCGGTGGGTCCGAGGGAAAAGCTGGACAACCTGATCTTTGTGGTGAACTGCAACCTGCAGCGGCTGGACGGGCCGGTGCGCGGCAACAAGCGGATTATTGACGAGCTGGAAGGAATATTCCGCGGGGCGGGATGGAACGTCATCAAGGTGATCTGGGGCGGGGACTGGGACGAGCTGTTCGAGCGCGACCACACCGGCCTGTTGCTGAAGCGCATGGAAGAGTGCGTGGACGGTGACTTCCAGGCGTACAAGGCGAAGGACGGGGCGTACCTGCGGCGGGAATTTTTCGGGAAGTATCCGGAACTGCTGGAGCTGGTGAAGGACTATACCGATGAGGAGCTGATCAAGCTGCATCGCGGCGGCCATGACCGGTGCAAGGTCTATAACGCCTACAAGCGGGCGATGGAGCACAGAGGCGGCCCGACGGTGATTCTGGCGAAGACGGTGAAGGGCTATGGGCTGGGCAGCGCGCAGGCGCGCAATGCCACGCACCAGGAGAAGAAGCTGAGCGAGGACGCCCTCTCGACATTTGTGGAGCAGTTCAAGATTCCGATTCCTGATGAACTGGCGAAGCAGGGCAAGCCTTGGAAGCCGGCGGCGGATGCTCCTGAGATTGTTTACATGCACCAGCGGAGGGCGGAACTGGGTGGCTATATGCCGCACCGCGAGGTTCCGGAGATTCACTTCAAAGCGCCATCGCTGGACTACTTCAAGGAATGGACGGAGGGCTCAAAGGGGCGCGCGGTTTCAACGACGATGGGCTTTGTGAGCATGCTGCGTCATTTGCTGAAGGACCCGGAGATCGGGAAGCTGATTGTTCCGATTGTGCCCGATGAGGGCCGCACATTCGGTCTGGAGTCGGCGATCCGGCAGGTGGGCATTTACGCGCCGGAGGGCCAGAAGTACAAGCCGCACGACGTGGATATGCTGCTCTATTACCGGGAAGAGCAGGACGGTCAGATTCTGGAGGAGGGCATTACCGAGGCGGGATCGATGGCGTCGTTCACCGCCGCTGGAAGCGCGTACTCGAATTACCGCGTGCCGATGATTCCGTTCTTCATGTACTACTCGATGTTCGGGTTTCAGCGCGTGGGAGACATGATCTGGGCCTTCGCCGACTCGCGCGGCAAGGGCTTTCTGATGGGCGGCACGGCGGGCCGGACCACAATGCTGGGCGAGGGCTTGCAGCACCAGGACGGTCACAGCCACGTGCTGGCCTCCACCGTGCCGACCTGCCTGAGCTACGACGCGGCGCATGTTTACGAGATTGCGGCAATTGTGCAGGACGGGCTGCGGCGGATGTATCAGGAGAACGAGCCGGTCTTCTACTACATCACCATGTACAACGAGGACTATGCGATGCCGGCCATGCCGGAAGGCGCGCAGGAAGGCATTGTGCGCGGCATTTACAAGCTGAAGCCGGCGGCGAAGGGCAAGGCGACGGCGCAGCTTTTTGGCAGCGGACCGATTCTGAACGAAGTGCTGAAGGCGCAAGAGATTCTGGCGGACAAGTACAGCGTGCAGGCCGACGTGTGGAGCGTGACCAGCTACAACGAGCTGCGGCGCGACGCGCTGGCGATCGAGCGGTGGAACCGGCTGCATCCGGCAGAGGTGGAGAAGACTCCTTATATAGTGAAGGCGCTGAACGGCGCGAAGGGGCCGATTATCGCGGCGAGCGATTATATGAAGTCGCTGCCCGACCAGCTTGCTCCATGGCTGCTGAACCGGTTGGTTTCGCTGGGGACGGACGGCTTTGGGCGCAGCGACAATCGTGAGCACCTGCGCAGCCACTTTGAGGTGAACGCGGAGTCGGTGGTGGCGGCGACGCTTTCGAAGCTCTCGCGCGACGGCAAGTTTGACGCGGCGAAGGCGCAGAAGGCGATTGCTGAATTGGGCATCGATACCGAAAAGCTTGATCCGGCGAAGGCATAGGACTGCTGGGAACAGTCCAGGGCGCCCGCTTTGCGCGGGCGTTTTTCTTTTTTTCTCCCGGTTGCGTGCGAGGTTCCCATCCGCGAATTGAGCCGCTGTCGCAGGGTTGCGGGCCGTATGATGTCAGAAGACCGCGCCCTCAACCGGAGGAAGTTTGCTCTACTGGCTCCTTTATCAAAAGCTGTTTCCCTACTTCAGACCCTTCCGCATCTTCCGGTATCTGACGTTTCGCACCGCTTTCGCCACGCTGACGGCGCTCATGATTGCGCTGTTTGTCGGGCCGTATGTCATCCAGAAGCTGCGCGAGTTCCAGATCGGACAGTACATCCGGGAAGAGGGTCCGAAGGAGCACCAGAAGAAGGCGGGAACGCCGACGATGGGCGGGGTGCTGATCTGCATTGCCATTCTGCTGCCGACGCTGCTGTGGTCGGATTTGACGAATCCGTTTGTGTGGCTGGTGATGGGGTCGACGCTGGCGTTCGGGGCCATCGGTTTTGCCGATGATTACATCAAGGTGGTGCATCGCAGGAACCTGGGACTGACAGCAAAGACGAAGCTGGGCGCGCAGTTTCTGGTGTCGGGCGCGATTGCGGTGGCGCTGATCGCCATGCAGACGCAGGGAAACTATTCGACGCAGTTGAGCGTGCCATTTCTGAAGCGGCTGCATCCGCACATGTCGCTGGGATTTCTGACGCGGATTCCTCATTTTGGATTGATCGCGTTCCTTCCGTTTCTGGTGCTTGTGCTGCTGGTGATTGTGGGATCGAGCAACGCGGTAAATCTTACGGATGGCCTGGACGGGCTGGCGATTGGCTGCACGATCATCGCCGCCGGGGCGCTGACGGTGCTGACGTATGTGAGCGGGCACGCGGTGTTCGCCGATTATCTCGAATTACAGCGCATGCCGATGGTGGGCGAGGTGACGATTTTCTGCGGGTCGATGGTGGGGGCGAGCATCGGGTTTCTCTGGTACAACGCGCATCCGGCAGAGGTGTTTATGGGCGACGTGGGTTCGCTGGCGCTGGGCGGGGCGATTGGGACAGTCGCGGTGGTGATTCGGCAGGAGCTGCTGCTGCCGTTTATCGGGGGAATTTTCGTAATCGAGGCGCTCTCGGTGATTTTGCAGGTGGGCAGCTATAAGCTCCGCAAAAAACGCATCTTCAAGATGGCTCCGCTGCACCATCACTTCGAGCTGATTGGCTGGTCGGAGTCGAAGGTGATTGTTCGTTTCTGGATCGGCGCGCTGGTGTTTGCACTCTTTGCACTCACGACGCTGAAGCTGCGATAGGCACAGGGCGGAACGTGCAACAATGAGCTTTCCGGAGAAGTTCGAGGGAGATTCGCGCCGACGGATGACAGCCTCTAAACTCAAAGCATGGAACTGAAGGGTAAAAAAGTGCTTGTCGTCGGGCTCGGCAAATCCGGGCTGGCGGCGGCACTGTTTTTGCGACGGCGAGGCGCGCTGGTGACGGTGTCTGATGTGCGCAGCGCCGAGACGCTGGCTCGTGATATTCCGGGACTGCTGGAAGAGGGCATCATGGTGGAGACGGGCGGGCATGGGCTGCTGACCTTTCGCCGCCAGGACCTGATTATCGTGAGTCCGGGAGTTCCGATGAATACGCCGGAGCTGGCGCAGGTGCAAAAATTCGGCCTCCTGGTGATGGGCGAACTGGAGTTGGCAGCGCGCTTCCTGAAGGGAAAGACGCTGGCCATTACGGGCTCGAACGGCAAAACTACGACGACCTCGCTTTGCGGAGAGATTCTGGCCCTGGGCGGGCTGCCGGTGCAGGTGGGGGGCAACATTGGGTTGCCGGTGATTGCGCTGGTGGATGAGTCGCGGGACGACGGCTGGTCAGTGCTGGAGGTGTCGAGTTTCCAGTTGGAGACAACCGAGCAGTTTCATCCGGAGATTGCGGTGATCCTGAACATTACGCCGGACCATCTGGATCGCCACGGAAGTTTCGAGAACTACGTTGCGGCGAAGGAGCGGATTTTCGCCAGGCAGGGCGCCGAGGACGCGCTGGTGCTGAACGCCGATGACGATGTGGCGATGCGATGCGCGGCGCGCGGGGGTTCGCAGGTGTTCTGGTTCAGCAGGAAGCGGATTGTGCGGCAAGGAGCGTTTCTGCATGAGGGCGCCATTCTGTTCCGGAGCAGCGAAGATGCGGCGCCGGAGGTGATTTTGAAGGCGGCGTCGATCCCGCTGAAGGGCGAGCACAATGTGGAAAACGTGCTGGCGGCGGTGTGCGCGGCGCGGCTGGCGGGGGTGGCTCCGGAGGCGATTCGCGCGGCAGTGGAGAAGTTCAAGGCGGTGGAGCACCGGCTGGAATTTGTGGCGCGGATCGAGGGAGTGGACTACTACAACGACTCGAAGGCGACCAATGTGGATGCGGCGATGAAGGCGGTAGGGGCGTTTCCAAAGGGCATTCATCTGATTCTTGGAGGTAAGGACAAGAACTCGGATTACCGGACGATGCGGCCTCTGCTGGAGGAGCGGGTGAAGGCGGTTTACACGATTGGCGCGGCGGCGGAGAAGATTGCCGGGCAGATTGATGGCGCGGCCCCGATTGTGAAGTCGGGAACGCTGGAAGCGGCGGTGGCCACGGCGTCGGAGGCGGCGCAGCCGGGAGAGGTGATTCTGCTGGCGCCGGCCTGTTCGAGCTTTGACCAGTTTGAAAATTACGAGCATCGCGGACGGGTCTTCAAAGACCTGGTGATGGCGCGGCGCGAGCCGGGCGCATGGCCAAGCGCGTAGGAGTGGACAAGTGGCTCTTCGGAGTCACGCTGCTGCTGGTGGTCATCGGACTCCTGATGGTCTTCAGCGCGTCGGCGGTGATGGCCAAGGCCCAGGACGGGTCTCCGTACCATTTTTTGATCTGGCAATCGATCTATGCGGCGCTGGGTCTGGTCGCGATGATGGCGCTGATGAAGGTTGATTATCGTCGTTACAACGGGCCGAATGTGGTATTTCCGGCGATTGCGATTACCACGCTGTTCCTGCTGATCGCATTTTTCATGCATGATTCGCACGGGGCGCATCGCTGGATTTACGTGGGCCGGCTGACGTTTCAGCCGTCGGAGATCGCGAAGCCGGCGCTGGTGCTGTTTCTGGCGTGGTTCCTGCAGGACCGCATGGGAGCGATGGATGATTTCCGCGGGACGATTTTACCGGCGGCGCTGCCCAGTCTTGTTTTTATCGCGTTGATCCTGAAGGAGCCGGACCTGGGCACGGCGCTGGTGTGCGCGGTTGTTACCGCGCTGATGCTGTATCTGGCGGGCATGAAGCTGCGCTACCTCGGTTATGCGGCTCTTCTATCGTCGCCGGCGCTCTATTACTTTCTGTTCATGGTGAAATGGCGGCGCGAGCGCATTTTCGCATTTTTGAACCCGGAATCCGATCCTCTGGGGAAGGGTTTTCATATTCTCCAGTCGCTGATTGCCGTGGGCACGGGAGGGCTGTGGGGGCGGGGCTACATGGATGGGATCCAGAAGCTTTTTTATCTGCCGGAGCCGCATACCGATTACATCTTTGCGAATATTGGCGAGGAACTGGGGCTGTGGGGAACGGTTCTGGTGGTTTCGCTGTTTGTCGCGCTCGGCTATCGCGGGATGCGGGCCGCGATTCTGTCGAAAGACCCGTTCGCGCGGTTTCTGGCGTTTGGAATTACAGCCACGCTGATGATCCAGGCGTTTTTTAATATCAGCGTGGTGCTGGCGCTGGTTCCGACGAAGGGCATTACGCTGCCTCTGATTTCTTACGGCGGGACATCGTTGATTTTCGTGCTGGGGTCGCTCGGCGTGCTGCTGAACATTACAAAAGAAGTGGATTAAGG
>JBAUHD010000318.1:0-16533 GCA_049680085.1 Acidobacteriaceae bacterium | reverse complement strand
AAGTGTGCGCGAGGGCAAGGACGTGCCTGAGCGGGATTGCCGGCAAAACGGTGGTGGCCTACGCCGGCAACGGAGAAGCGGTGCCGGCGGAGTGCTCCAGCGGGGCCGTGCAATTGGCGGCGTATCCAATGCCGCCGTCGGCCAACTCGTTCACGTTCTGGGCGGACATTGCGGCGGCGCAAAAGAGCGTGTTGGCGCTGGCGGCGGCGTGGGGGGCGCGCGCCTGCCTGGTGGCGCACAGCGATCTGTCCGCGTTGGAGGGACGCTGCGCCCGCGCGCTTCTGGCTCCGGTAATGGAGGGTGAGACTGACCTCATGATGCCGGTGTACCGCGTCGGAAAGTATGACGGCCTGCTCAGCAAGAGCCTGCTCGCTCCCTTGTCGCGCGCGTTGTATGGACGCAGGGTGCGGTTTCCTCTGGCGCTGGATTTTTGTGTGGGAAGCCGCGTATTGCCAAAGTTTGTGGAACACGGGCATCGCAATGGCGAAGTGGAGTTGCTGTGGCCGGCCAACACGGCGGCGATGGCGGGCTGCCAGATCGGACAGACGCCGGTCAGTTTTCAGCATGAATTGCATGCCGGCGATCTGGATTTGAGCGCGGTGCTGACGGAGTTCGCAGGGTCGCTTTTCGAGGAGGCGGAGATCCACGCGGCGGAGTGGCAGAGGGTGCGCGGCTCGCAGCCGGTTTCGCGCTACGGAGAGCCGATTGCCGAGCAACTTGACGCGCATCCGGTGGACCCCAGGCCCATGGTGGAATCCTTTGTGCTGGGTTCGCGCAACCTGGAAGAGGTATGGCGGCTGGTGCTGCCGCCCGCGACCATGCTGGAGTTGCGGCGGCTGGCGCGGCTGAGCGCCGAGCACTTCAGAATGCCGGACGCGCTCTGGGCGCGCATCGTTTATGATTTCGCGCTGGCGCACCGCATGAGACGCGTCAGCCGCTCGCACGTCCTCGGCGCGCTCACGCCCCTCTATCTGGGCTGGGTCGCCTCATACACGCAGGAGGTCGGCGGCGCAACGGCGGAGGAATCCGAACGGCGCATCGAACAACTGGCGCGCGCCTATGAGGAGCAAAAGCCCTATTTTGTTTCGCGCTGGAGATGGCCGGACCGGGCCAGCTAAAAATCATTCCGCGGGAGGAAATGCGATGTGGAACCATGTGGAACAGGCGCTGCATGACTCAATGGCGCGAGTGACCATGAAGGTCGCCCAAATGCTGCCCGGGGTGCTGGCGTTCATCGTCGCGCTGCTCATCTTTTTTATTCTGGCGTGGATTTTCTCCACGCTCGTGCGCTGGGTGCTCAGGACCATCAGGTTTGACGAGCGCGTGGGGCGCGGCAGCGGCTCGCTTGCGGAACTCTCTCCAGCGCACACTCCCACCATGCTCGCCGTGCGCGTGGTGTTCTGGGCCTTCGTGCTGGTGGGCGTCGTGGTCGGGCTGTCGGCCTTTGACGCTTCCTCGCCCCAGCCGGGAATCGCGGACTATGTTCTCGATTATGTCCCGCGCATCGTCGGCGCGGCCATTCTGCTCTTTGTCGGCACGGTGCTGGCGCGCTTCCTGTCGCGCAGCGTGCTCATCGCCGCTGTCAATCTCAACCTGCACTACGCGCGCCTGCTCTCGCTCGGCGTCAAGTGGTTGGTCCTGGTTCTCACCGCGGCCATGGTGCTCGACCACCTCGCCATCGCGGGAGCCATTGTGGACCTGGCGTTCGGAATTCTGTTCGGCGGCATTGTGCTGGCCCTGTCGCTGGCCGTGGGCCTGGGCTCGCGCGACCTGGTGAGCCGGTCGCTGGAACGGGAGACGGCACGACCAACGGAAGACCAACCCGAAGAGCAGAGATTGCGTCACTTCTAAGAGCCAGCGATCAGCGGTCTGCGATCAGACCGGGAGGTGCGGATGGCCCCGAAGAAATCATCGAAACAATCCGCGGCCGGTGCTGCGAAGGAAGTGGACCGGCAGCTTGAGCGCTATCGCGCCATGCGCGACTTTGCCATGACGGAGGAGCCGAGCGGCGAGGCAGGTTCGGACTCGGCGAAGAACAAAAGCGCGCTGCCGTTTGTGGTCCAGAAACACGCGGCGACGCGGCTGCACTATGATTTTCGGCTGGGGTGGCGCGGCGTGCTGAAGAGCTGGGCCGTGACCAAAGGACCAAGTTATTTTCCCGGAGACAAGCGGCTGGCGGTGGAGGTGGAAGACCACCCCATGAGCTACGGCGGCTTCGAAGGCGCGATTCCCAAAGGACAATACGGCGGCGGCACCGTCATGGTCTGGGACCAGGGCACGTGGGAGCCGCACGGCGACGCGGAGGAAGGCTTTCGCACCGGGAGGATGAAGTTCGCGCTGCACGGCACAAAGCTGCAAGGCAACTGGACGCTAGTGCGCATGGGCGGCCGCTTTGCCCACGAGAGCAAACCGAACTGGCTGCTGATTAAAGAACACGACGAATATGAGCGCGGCGCGGAGGATGAGCCGATTACGGAAGAGGCTCCGGACAGCGCGATTACGGGCCGCACGCTGGATGAAATTGCGAAGGCGGAAGACCACGTGTGGCAGTCAGACAAGCCCGCGGCGGGACCGAACCGCTCGCGGTTGACGCTGCGTCGAAAGCAGGCGGGTGGGAAATCAGTTAGCGGAGAAAACGCGGAAAAGGCAATTGCAGAGCTGGACCGGACCAGGACATTGCCCGGGATATTGAAGGACGCGCCGCATGAGGCGATGCCGCAGTTTCTGCCGCCGCAGCTTGCGTCGCAGGCGAAGGAGCCTCCGAGGGGTGACGAGTGGCTGCATGAATTGAAGCTGGATGGGTATCGCATTCAGGCACAGGCGGCGGAGCGGAAGCGCGGTGCGCGCAAAGTTGCGCTTTACTCGCGCAAAGGGCTGGACTGGACGCACAGGATGCCGGAGATTGCGCGCGAGTTGGAGGCGCTTCCGGCAAAGGCGGCGGTGCTGGACGGCGAGGTCGTGGTTCTGGACGAGAAGGGGAGCACGAGTTTCGCCGAGTTGCAGGCGGCGTTTGAGGAAGGCAAGCAGTCGCCGATGACCTATTTCGCGTTTGATCTGCTGCACCTGGACGGGCACAACCTGCGCGGGCTTGCGCTGGAGCGGCGCAAGGAAATTCTGGAGGGCCTGATCAGCGAAATCGGCAATCAGGAGGCCATTCGCTATAGCGAGCATATTCGCGGCGACGGCGGCGCGATGTTCACGAATGCCTGTCAACTGGGCGCGGAGGGCGTGGTGTCGAAGCGCGTGTCCGGAAAGTATTCGGCCGGGCGAAGCAAAGATTGGTGGAAGTCGAAGTGCGTACATCAGCAGGAATTTGTGATCGGCGGGTTCACGTTGCCGTCCGATCGCGGCGAAGGAATCGGGGCATTGCTGCTCGGCTACTACCGCGACGGCAAATTGATCTACGCGGGGCGCACGGGAACGGGGTTTACGCAGGCTTCGCGGGCGCATCTGCGGAAAGAACTGGAGAAGCTGCGCGCGCCGAAGGCGGCATTCGCCGACGTGCCGCGAGAGGCGCGACGGGATGCGATCTGGGTTGAGCCGAAGCTGGTCGCGGAAGTGAATTTCGCGTCATGGACGGGAGATGGGCTGGTGAGGCAGGCATCTTTCCAGGGGATTCGCGAAGACAAGGCGGCAAAGGAAGTAGTGCGCGAGGAGGCTCAACCGATTGCGAAGCCGGAGAGGAAAGTACGCGGCGCGAAACCTGCTTCCCCTGCCCGGAGTAACTCGCCGATGAAGCATAGTAAGGATGAAACTGAGATCGACGGCATTCGGCTCACTCATCCGGACAAGATACTGGATGAGGAGAGTCAACTTACCAAGTTGCAATTGGCGAGGTATTACTCGGCGGTAAGCGAAGTGATGCTGCCGCACATCGCCGGGCGTCCGTTGAGTATTGTGCGCTGCCCGGAAGGAAGCGGCAAACCGTGCTTCTTCCAAAAGCATATGGGCGCGGGCCTTCCGGCGGGAGTGGGCAGCGTTCCGGTGAAGAGCAAGAGCAGCGGTAAGACGGAGCGGTACATCACGATCGATTCGGCGCAGGGATTGATTGGGCTGGCGCAGATGGGCGTGCTGGAAATTCATCCGTGGGGGTCGCGCAACTCGTCGATGGAGACGCCGGACCAGATTATTTTCGATCTTGATCCTGACGTTGCGATCGCATGGAGCCAGCTTGTGGCGAGCGCGCTGGAGGTTCGCGATTTGCTCGGGCAGTTGGGGCTGGAGAGCTTCGCGAAGATTACAGGTGGGAAAGGGATTCATGTGGTCGCTCCCATTGAGCCGGAGCGGGGTTGGGCGGAGGTGAAGGAGTTCGCGCACAGTTTTGCGCGCATGATGGAGGCCGCGAACCCCAAGCTGTACCTGACAAAGATGACCAAGGCGGCGCGCAAGGGGCGAATCTATCTGGATTATCTGCGGAATGAGCGCGAGGCCACAGCGATTGCTCCATACTCGCCGCGAGCGCGGAAGGGTGCGCGCGTGGCCATGCCGCTGAGCTGGAGCGAGTTGAAAAAGGCGGACCGCCCGGAGTTTTCGGTCGCGAATTTCGAAAGCTGGAAGGCGCGGCTGAAGCGCGATCCATGGGAGAAGATGGAGACGTTGCGGCAGTCGCTGACGGCGCAGGCAGTTGGCGCGGTGGAAGAATTTTCCGCATGAACAGCCCCAGGGCGGAACCAATGCTGGTGTACCCGCAAAGGAAGCGCTGGTCTCTCCGCTACGTCCGCGAAAATCGCGGACTCCGGTCGAGATGACAAAGTTTGTTTCTGGGTAGAGCGATATTGATTCTGCCGCTAAACAACTGCGTGAATCTGGAACCGCTTTATTGCTTGAGATTTTTGAGCGCCATCGTCGCGGCGTGATAGCCGCACATGCCGTGAACGCCTCCTCCGGGCGGGGTTGAGGCGGAGCAAAGATAAATTTTTGGGTCAGAGGTCGCATACGTGCGCAGCGTAGGGCGGAGCAGAATTTGACGCGCGGTCATCGCGCCGCCGCTCACATCGCCGCCAATGAGGTTGGCGTCGGCGGCTTCGAGATCGGCGGGCGTCGCGACATGGCGCGCAAGAACGCAGTCGCGAAAGCCGGGAGCAAATCGCTCGATTTGATTCTCGATGCGCTCGGTCATGTCGATCGTCGATCCATTGGGGACATGGCAGTAAGCCCACGCGGTGTGCTGTCCGGCGGGGGCGCGCGTGGAATCAAACAGGCTGGGCTGGGAGAGAATCACGAACGGCTTTTCCGCGACTCGCCCCTGGAACATTTCTTTTTCCGAGTGGGCGATTTCCTCAAGGCTTCCGCCCAGGTGCACAGCGGCGGCAAGTCCGCAATCATAAGCGCGCCACGGGATGGGCTGCGACAGCGCGTAATCAAGTTTGAACGCTCCCGGACCGGGGCGGAATCGCTTCAGCTTGTCGCGGTAAGCGGGTGCCAGCCGCTCGCCCGCGATTCGCAGAAGATGCGGCGGCGCAAGATCGCAGAGCGTGAGCGCGTCAGGCAATTCGCTCAGAGAAGTGATGCGGCGTGACGTGTGAAGCATCCCGCCGAGAGAGCCGAGGTGCGCGGCGAGCGCATTGGTGATGCCCTGCGCGCCGCCCTCGGGAATCGGCCAGCCCACAGCGTGCAGCGTAATGGCCAGTGTGAGGCCGATAGCCGCGCTGACCGGCGAGTCGAGGCTGAGGAAAGAGTGCGCGGCGAGCCCGGCAAAAACCGCCCGCGTCCGCGCGTTGTGGAATTGATTTTCCGCGAAAAACCGCCCTGGCTGCAAAGCCTTGATGCCGAAGCGGGCCAGCAGCAGCGGATGGCGCGGCAGGTGCAGAACCGGGCCGAGAATTTCCTCGGCAAGCGCGGGCCATTGCTCGGCAAAGGGCTGAAAGAGATCGCGCCAGCGCACGCGGTCCTCGCGCAGGTAGTTCAGCGTGGGCTCCATTTCGCGGCGCAACAGGACCGCGGTCCCGTCGTCGAAAGGGTGAGCGAGCGCGGCGGGCGAGTGGATCCAGCGCAGCCCCTTTTGCTCCAGCGGCAGGGTCGCAAAAAACGGCGAGCCCGCGGCCATGGGGTGAATAGCGGAGCCGAAATCGTGCAGGAAGCCGGGCAGGGTGAGCGGCAGGGTGCGCGCCGCCCCGCCAGGTTGGGCCTCGGCCTCGTACACGTCGGCCTTCAATCCCGCCTGCGCAAGAACAATGGCGGCCGCAAGGCCGTTGGGGCCGGAGCCGATAATGGATGCGCGCTCCATAAGCTGTCTCAATTCTAGCTGTGCGGCGGCAGCGGCGGCGGCCACTGCACCACGCCGATGTGGCCATCAGGCCGGAGCGTAACTACCGGTGCGTACAGACCCAGAAGCTTCCGCGTCCACCAGTCGCCGGTGTCGCGTTTCTGTTTCAGCGAAGTAAACCAGTATTGCCAGAGCACCGCGCGCACATATCGCGGCGGACTTTCAGGAAACGGATTGCCCGCGAAGAGATGCAGCACACTGGGGCTGCCGGCGAGCAGGCTCTCCTCGGTGAGCGGAACAATGTTGTTCTGCTGCCAGTCGTCCAGAGAAGCAAACCACAGGTTCCAATCAAAGCGCGGCTGGTAGGGAGCGTAGATTCCGGGGGCCTGATTCAGCGCCTGCGGCTTGTAGCGGAAGGGATAAGCGGTCCAGTGCTGGCCATCGTCGGAGCCCTGGAATTCGATCTGATAGAGTCCGCGCGTCATCACGGCGAAAAGGCCGTAGCGGTTGGCAATGCGAAACGGCGCGAGCGCGCTGATGGGAGACGTGGGCAGGGGCGCGGCCGGCCACGGCATCAGAATGAGTTCCGCCATAGTGACGTAGGCGATGAGCGCCAGCAGCACGGCGCTCAGGGCAAACCTGATCGCCTGCCAATGCGAAAGCTTTGGGCGGCGCCGCGGCGGCGGCGCAGCGTTGAGGATCGAAAGCGACGGCTCCGTCTCTTCCCCGTTCGGCGATTGCTCCCCAGGTGTTTCCGCAGCCCTCTTGAAAGGCAGGAACTGCGCGGGAATCAGCCACCGAAGACACTCGTCATCCAGCAGCAGAAAACCGAGCACCAGCACAAGGTAATTCAGGAACGTGTAATTCGCCGTGAGGATCACGCCGATCTCCCACGGCGTGACGATGAAAAAGCAAATCAGCCGCCAGCGGCGCGGCAGGAACAGCAGAAGGACGATCCCCAGTTCCATCACCAGCGTCGCCCCGGCGGTGGCCGCGTGGAACCAGTGCGGCAGGTGCTGCACGTAGTAGCCGATCCACGTGGGCAGCGGGCAGTTCTGGTAGTACTGGTCCATCGCCGTAAAGTGCCGCCACTCGGTGTCGCCGCTGAGCAGCTTCACCAGGCCGGACTCGAAGTAAATCCGAAACCATTCCCACTGCAGCAGAAAATAGCCGGCGCGCGAGGGCGGGCTGCTCGCTCCAAAGCCCGGCCAGAAACCGGCGGGCGACAAAAACAGCGCGAGAAACCCGGCTTCGAGCAGCATTCCATCGGACTGGTATCCGGAGAAAACCTGCGCGGCGGCGACGAAGGAAAGGAAGCAGAGAAAACAAACGAAGAAGCTGAATCGCGGCCACGCATTCACAAACGCCGCGACCGAGGCAATGAGTCCGATCCAGCAGAAAGCCATCAGCGCGCCATCGCTGGAGCTGATCCAGTAAAGCGAGGGCGCGTACCAGAAACGCGAAGCCCCAAGCGAGCGATGCACCGCGTCGAGGTATTGATCGGCGGGCAGAATTCCGCCGTGGCCAATAAGGCCGCGCACCTGGCGAAGCAGCGAATAAAAGGCCGAGAGATAAATCAGCGCCAGCGCGCGCAGAAAAATCCAGCGCGGAACCAAACGGCTTCGCAGTCCGAACCGCGGATCGAAAAGCGAGTGAAGGACGCCTGCTGGAGTGCGTTGCATAGGGTCGAGGCAAGGATACAGCGTTTCCGGGGGTTCGGGGCTTTCGCCAAGGTATTAGCGATGACGTTACCTAAGTGCGGGATATTTGTGTGGAACTCTGTTGTCGCGGTTTGGCTGACGTATGCTGACCTCACTTATCGCTTGAGGGAGCCAAGTGCGGACGCGTGCGATTTCGGCGGAAATGGCGACGGTTTGCGTAAGTGTGGTCATTCCTACGCGCAATCGTCCGGAGTTTGTCGTGACGGCGGTGGCGAGCGCGCTGGAGCAGAACTTTGCCAGTCTTGAAGTGATTGTAGTGGTCGATGGCGAGGACCGGCCGACCCGCGAAGCGTTGAGCGGGATTGCGGACGCGCGGCTCAAGGTTGTCAACCTGGAGGCCAGCATGGGCGGCGCGGAGGGCCGCAACGCTGGTGTTCGCGCGGCGCGCGGCGAGTGGATCGCGTTTCTGGATGACGATGACGAGTGGCTGCCGCACAAGCTTTCGCGACAGATGGTGACGGCGCGGCAAAGCGCGGCGCTGTGGCCGGTAATTTCCTCGCGGATGATCGTGCGCCGGCCGGCCTATGACTCCATCGCGCCTCTGCGCTCGTACGATGCGGGGAGGCCGCTCAGCGAATTTCTCTTTTGCCGCAAGCCGCTCCGCGACGGGCCCTACGCCATGCAGACCTCGACGCTGATGGTGCGAAGGGAGATGATGCTGGCGGTCCCGTTCCGGAGCGGCTTGAAGCGGCACCAGGACTGGGACTGGCTGCTGCGGGCAGAGCGGGTCCCGGGCGTGGAGTTCCGCGTGGTGGGCGAGCCGCTGGTGATTTATCACACCGGCGATGCGCGGGAGAGCGTGGGGCGCGCGCAGGACTGGGAGTTCTCGATGCACTGGGGCGCGGAGATGCGGGGATTCTTTTCCGCGAAGGCGTATGCGTGGTTTCTGGCCACGGAGTGCGCGTCGCGGGCGGCGAAGAGTCGCGCCGGACTGAAAACGTATGCGGAAATTCTGCGGCGGTTTGTTTTCGATGGGCGTCCTTCGATAGGTTCGGCGATGGCGATTGCGGGTTTTCTGGGATTGCCACGCAGTTGGCGCGAGCGCGCTGTGCTGCGCGCGAGCGCCCAGCGCAGACGCGACGGAGCGCTGCCGGTAGCGCGGCGCAAAGCTGTACAGACCACGCTGGGAATGGAGCTCTGAGTGGAAACAACGGAATACACGCGCAGGTATCTGGAGGAGGTTTGCGAAATCGCCTCGCTGGTTGACGGCCGGATGATTGACCGCATGGTCGAGCTGCTTTGCGAAACGCGGGCGCGGGGCGGGCGAGTGTTTTTTCTGGGCGTCGGCGGCGGCGCGGGCCACGCGGGCCACGCGGTCAACGACTTCAGAAAAATTGCCGGCATGGAATGTTACGCGCCCACGGACAACGTTTCCGAGCTTACCGCGCGGGTGAACGACGAGGGTTGGGAGTCCTGTTACGCGAACTGGCTGCGCGGCAGCCGGCTGCGCACCGGCGACGCGGTGTTTGTGTTTTCGGTGGGCGGCGGATGCGCGCGGGTGAGCATGAATCTTGTGGAGAGCCTGAAGCTGGCGCGGCGCACCGGCTCGACCATCCTTGGCATCGTGGGGCGCGATGGCGGATATACGGCCAAAGTCGCGGATGCGTGCCTCGTGGTTCCGAGCCTTTCCGACGATACCGTGACGGCGCACGCCGAGTCGTTTCAAGCAGTGATCTGGCATCTTCTGGTGTCCCACCCTAAGCTCAAACGAAACGAGATGAAATGGGAGCAGGTGGCCCAGTTGGACGCGGAGCGGTCTTTCTCGACCGCGATGGCGTAATCAACCGCAACGTTTTCGATCCGGCAAGCGGAGGCTATGAAGCGCCGCTCATCGCCGCGGACTTCGCGCTCGCGCCGGGCACACTGCACGGTCTGCGGCGGTTGCAGGCGACGGGCTTTCCGCTGTTCGTGATTTCCAACCAGCCAAATTACGCCAAGGGCAAGTCGAGCCTCGCGGAGCTTGCGGCCATTGACGCGAAAATGCGCGCGGAGCTGAAAGAGGCGGGCATTGTGTTGACGCGAATTGATTATTGCCTGCACCATCCCGAAGGAGTCGTCGCCGGGTATTCGGGCGCGTGCGCGTGCAGAAAGCCTTCGCCTTACTTTTTGCTGCGCGCGATGCGGGAGTTTGGCCTGGACGCCGCGCAATCGTGGATGGTCGGTGACCGGGAAACCGATGTGCAATGCGGTAGGGCCGCTGGTGTGCGCACCATCCTGATTGACGTATCTGGAGGGAAGACCGCCGCGGATTGGGTCGCGGCAGATCTGGCGGCCGCCACGGAGCACATCCGCGGAGATGCGGCCATGGCCTCGGCGGGTTTCAACGTGCCGAGGATCAGCCCTTTCCGCTCGCCGCGCGCGGCTCCGGTTCCTCGCTGGCCAGCGTGAGCAGCAACAGCAGCACGCGGCGCAGGCCCAACTCACGGTGCTTGGCGTCGTACCACTCCTGCGGAGTGTGGACGCCTCCTCCGGTTCCGCCCGCGCCCATGCTGAGGGCGGGCACGCCCAGAGAGAGCGGAATGTTGGCGTCGGTCGAGGCTGTGCGCGTCTCGGTGCGAATGCCGAGATGCCGGTCGACGGCGCGCAACGAGCGATAGAGAACGGAGTCATTCGCCAGGGCCCCCGCGGGCCGCGCGCCAATCTTCTGAATGCAGAATTCAAGGGTGGCGGCGTGTTTCCGCGCGGGCTTTCCCTTGTTCGCCTCGGCGACCGCATCTTCGACGGCGCGGTGCAGCTCGACCTCCAGGCCAATCAACTGGTCCAGGCTGGTGGAGCGGAAATCAAATCGCGCCGAGGCGTAGTCGGGCACAACGTTGATGGCCGTGCCTCCCTCAACGGTCGCCACGTTCATGGTGGTGCGAGGCGCGGCGCTCAGTTCGAGCGCGCTCAGCCGGGTAATGGCACGGCTCAGCGCGACGATGGGATTAGGATGGCTGGAGTCGGACCAGGAATGGCCTCCCGGCCCGCGCAGCGTCACCTGATAGCGATGACTGCCGAGCGCCTCGGTTACGGCCAGTTCGTGACCTGCGCCGTCGATGACCAAATGCGCGCCGACGCGCTCGGCGAACCCCGGCTGCTCATAAAGAAAGCGCGTCCCGCGGAGGTTGCCTTCTCCCTCTTCGCCAACGTTGCCGGCAAAGATCAGGTCGCACGGCGGCGTGATCGCGGCATGTTGCAGCGCGGCAGCCATCGCCAGCAGACAGACAACACCCGCTCCGTTGTCGCAGGCCCCCGGAGCCTCCAGCCGCGTGCCCTTGACCACCGGCTTGATGGAAACGGCCGCGGGAAAAACCGTGTCGACGTGCGCGGAGATCAGAACACCGCATTCAGCGGGGCGCTCGGATTTCCTCGTTCCCAGCGCGTTGCCGATTTCATCCAGCGTCACGTCTTCGAGGCCCAGCTCACAAAAGCGCGCGCAGAGCCATTCCGCGCGCGGCCCCTCTCCGAATGGAGGAGCGGGTATCCCGACCAGCTCCGTCTGCCAGCGCATGATCTGCGGCTCGTGCAGATGCAGCCACTGAAAAGCCCTGTGAACACGGCGGTCGGAGGCAAGCTGCGAAACGCGGGCAAAGGCCGAGACAGTGGGGGTGGGAGCCATGAACATTCAGCCTAGCATTTCCGCGCGAGGCGCAGGATTGCGCCGCGCTCGGCGGCAGTGTCGCGGGCTGGAGGGAACGAACTCTGGATCCGGGGACGCTTCAGACGGAGGCGCGATTCACGAACGGCGCACCGGGGGTTGCCCGGCGCGCCCTCCTTGAGCCTTGATGCGGCTTACCTTCGGTTCGAATACGGGTTGGCACCGTTGTAGTAGCCCATCAAGTGCTGGACGCCAGCCCAATAGCCGCGCTGAAAGCCTTCCCGGTAGGCGCGGCGATCTCTGCCTGGAACATCGTCGGGATGACGATACTCGTCACGGTTTTCCACGTTCGGCTGGCGATGGTTCTCCGCGTCTTTGCGGGCGCCGCGAACCCCGTCCCGGAATCCACGCTGCTCCACGGCCTGCCACTCCGAATTCGGGGCCGCCCAGGCTTCGTTCGGGTAATTCCCCTGCTGGGGGGGTGGACCGTACTGCTGTTGCTGGGGGGGCGGACCGTACTGCTGTTGCTGGGCCTGCGCATAGGGGTTGGGTCCGTTATAGTAGCCCATGAGGTGGCGGACGCCGGTCCAGTAACCGCGCTGAAATCCGTCCCGATAGGCCCGGCGTTCGCGGCGAGGAACATTGGGGTCCCGGTACTCATCGCGGTTGTTGACGTTTGGCTGGCGGTGGTTCTGCGCGTCCTTGTAAGCGCCACGAACCCCTTCGCGGAATCCGCGCTGTTCGGCGGCCTGCATCTGCGAGGGGGGCACGGCCCAGGAATCGTTTGGATATCCCTGTTCCTGCGCAGGATAAGGCTGCGGCGTTGCCGCAACCGCCGCGCGCGCACCCGGCCCGCAAAATAGCATGGTTGCCGTGAACCCAGCGACCGCAATCCCTGAAATCATTTTCTGCATATGCTTGCTCCTTTGAAGCAGTCTTGTTCCGTAAAACTATTGGGACGAGAAGCATAGCACGTCGGGTTGCGCTGCAAAACGGGGATTCAGCGGGAATTTCCGAAGGCCTTAAGAAAACCCGCCGCCCGGCTTGCCGCATCGACGCCCGGCGCGAAGATCGCGGAAATCACGGCGGCGGAATCGGCACCCGCATCCCGAACGCTTGCGGCATTTTCAAGCGTGATGCCGCCAATGGCGACCAGCGGCTTGCGTGTCAGGCGGCGCGCTTGCCGGACCCCGTCCAGGCCCACCACGGGATCAGGATTTTCCTTCGTCGAGGTGGCGAACACCGGCCCAAAGGCAATGTAGTCCACCGACTGCTGGCTGGCCGCGCGCAATTGCGTCTGGTTGTGGGTCGAGACGCCGATAATTTTATCTGGCCCCATGATGGCGCGCGCTTCCGCGGGGCTGATATCGGTCTGCCCCACATGCACGCCGTCGAACGCCGCCCTGGTCGCCAATTCCGGCCAATCGTTCAGGATAAGCAGCACACCCGCAGCTTTCGCCGCCTCAAGCATCGCCCCGGCGTCGGCGCAAATTTCCGCCGCGCCGCCGGTCTTGTTCCGGTATTGCAGAATCGCTACGCCGACTGCGGCCAGTTCCCGGACGAGTCGTCGCAGGAACCCGGCGCGGTCCTCCACTGCGGTCAGAAAAGCAGCGTCCAGAATTGGATATAACGCGGGAAAATCACCCATAAGCGGCATCTCTACAGTCTAAGCTGCCTCGTTTTTCCTGAACGCTGTCTTCCTGAGCCCTGAGCCCTGAGCTCTGAGCTACATCTCGTCCGCCGACGGCCCATACACACCGGGAATCGGAATCTCGTTCATTCTCAGATACAGCCCAAGCTGGGCGCGATGATGGATCATGTGGCTCATCGCCACCATGCGATAAACCAGCGATCGTGCATCATCCACCACCACCTGGCCGCCGAACTCCAGTTTCCAAGGGTCGTCCCACGCCGCATCCGGAGTCGCCAGCAGGGCTTCGCGCGCCGACTTCAGGTCCGTGTCCAAGCGCTCCAGAATCGCCTCGCGGGTCTTGCCCACCCACGCGCTGCGGCGCTTCGGCATATCCTCCATGTTGAAGCTCAACCCCGGCTTGGTCAGTATGTTCAGAGCGAATCCGGGAAAATCCGATACATGCCACGCCAGCCGCCCCAGTTCCATCGACTTCACATGGGGCTTCCAGCCCAGCTTATCGTCCGGAACCAGCGCCAGAAACTTCCGCGCGCTCGCAAACTCCCGGTCAAACTCGGGAAGCAATTTTTCAGCAATGCTCATCGTAAACCTCCTGCAATTCACCCAGAATACAACGAGCCCGAAGTGCTCTGAAGAAATCGGCGATGCTTCCGCCGCCCTCCCAATCACTTGCCCGGAGAAGCAGCCGCCTGCGGAGAGGCAAGCAGATGCTCCATTTCAAGATAAACGCCGTTGGTCCATCCAAAGCCTACCTGGTTCTGCTTGTAGCCGGCGGTGACCTGTACCTGGGATGAACCTGTGACTACGTTGTACTTTTCGACGATGGTTCCGTCACGGGCGTAGTTTGCCTCGATCGTATGGCTGAACTCGCGGGCGAGGCGCAGCGCGTCGGCGTCGTCGCCTTCCTTGTGCAATCCATCGATGGTCAGCCAGGTAACCGGGGCCCAGCCGAAGGGGAGGTCCCACTGCATTCCGGAGTTGTTGGTGCTCATGGCTAAACCTCCGGGATGTTCCAACAGGTCGAGGTTCTTTTCGACGGCCCTGGCCTGGGCGTTGCTTGCCGCGCCGGCCCAGAGTGGATAGAAAGCTGTGGCATACACATAGGTGGAGTGCCGGTGCGTCACGAAGTCGTAATCCATGTAGAGGCCGCGGCGCGGGTTCCAGAGATAGCGGTTGATAGCAGCGCGGCGGGCGGCGGCCTGGCGCTTCCATTGGGCGGCATCCGACGGCTTGTGGAGCAGCGCGGCCATGCGCGCCATGTCCAGTTCGTATTTATAGAGCAGGCTGTTGAGATCGACTCCGGCGAAGTGGTGCGTGGATCCGCTGAATGGGCCGAAGCGGAAGCTGGTATCGAATCCTGACTCGCGCATGGCGCGGTCGCCTTTGTAGAAGTCGCGAGTGAGCCATTGTCCGTGGACGTGCGCGTGGGCGCAGACCACCGATATCTTGAGGTTGCAGCTTGATGCGGCGATTTTCGCTGTCTCCGCCGGTTTGGGATGGTCGGGAAGCTCGACCAGATAACCGGGGTCGCGCGCGGGGTGAGCCAGCAGCCAGCGAATCACGTCGGGATAGTAGGTACTGTCGTCGGACATTTCGGGGACCGGGCCTTCGCCTACGTCGTAGTAGTGGGCGAGGCCTGTGTTTCCGGCACGATGGATTCTGCTTGTCCATACGCTGTGGTCGCGCTGGCCATCGCGGTAGGCGCGCGTGAGCCACGCTTTGAGGCGGAGCCGCTGCTCGGGCGTTGTTGCACGCGCGGCCTCGGCCTTGTAAACGGCCAGCACCATGGAGCTTAGAAACGGCGGCTGCGAGCGGGTGAAGTAGTAGGTTCGGTTGGCGTTGAGAACTCCGCCGTAGTGCTCAATCTCAAAGAAGAAGTTGTCCACCATGCCACGGGCCAGATCGGTGCGGCCATCGCGCAGCAGACCGAGGAGGATGAAGTAGCTGTCCCATCCATACATTTCGTTGAAGCGGCCTCCGGGGACGACGTAGGGATGGGGCAGATAGAGCAGGCCCGGAGTGGCGATTTCGCCGCGCCGAATCTGGCCGAAGTGGCGGATGCGTACCGGCAGGCGTTCCACATGCACGCCGCACTTCGCGGGGAGCGCGGCCACGTCTTTGGGCATAGGCAGGTCTTTGGGGAGATAGAGGACCGGCGTCGACTTGACCTTGGGATCGACAAGCGAGTGGCAGTCGGACATGGAGCGGGTGAGCGTGTTCCAGGCGTGCTGGATGTAGGTGTCTATGGGCTGTGGAGCCAGGACGAATGTGCCGGGAGCGACCGGCCTGGGCGCGGCCGGGGCGGTGGTTTGCGCGCGGCCCGCGCACGCGAGCAGCGCTCCGCAGAACACAGCGGTCAGAAATCGAATCATGGCTCTGGCTCCTCAAACAGCTCGGGTTGGGTGACTGCTTCCGCGAATTCATGCGGGTCGCGAAAGTTGCTCAATCCCACGCCGACCAGCCGGAAGCGCTGCTGCGGCTTGCGTTCTACACGGTTGCGAAGGGAGAGCGCGATGGCGGTGAGGGTTTCGCAGGAAGACGGCGGCGCGGTTGGCGTTTGGCTGCGGGTGAGAATGTTGAACTCCTTCGTTTTGAGTTTGAGGACGACGGTTCGCGGGATGCGCGACTCGCGGCGCGACGCCGCCCAGACTTTCTCCGCCAGCGCTCGAATCATCGGTTCGATTTCCTCCAGCGGGACGTCCCGCTCCAGCGTGTCCTCGGCGGAAATGGACTTGGTTGGGCGGTCGACGACGACCGGGCTCTCGTCGATACCGCGGGCAAGTTCGTGCAGCCGCAGGCCGTAGCGGCCGAAGCGGCTTTCGAGCGTGTCCAGGTCAACGGCCCGCAAGTCGCCCGCGGTCTTGATCCCCACTTCCGCCAGCCTTCTTTCCGTGACCTTGCCGACGCCGGGAATGCGTCCGACGGGCAGCGGCTTCAGGAATTCGTCCACCTCCTCCGGCTGGATGACGAAGAGGCCATCCGGCTTCTTCCAGTCGGATGCGATTTTGGCGAGGAACTTGTTCGGGGCGACCCCGGCGGAGGCTGCGAGGTGCAGTTCCTCGCGAATGGCGGCGCGAATGGCCTTGGCGACGCGGGTCGCGGTGGCCAGCCCAGTCTTGTTTTCCGTCACGTCCAGATAGGCTTCGTCCAGCGACAGCGGCTCAATCAGATCCGTGTGGCGCTTCAGAATCTCGCGCACGCCGCGCGAGACGGCCCGGTAGCGGGTGAAGTCGGGAGGAACAAAGACGGCCTGTGGGCAGAGCCGCTCGGCAGTCATGGCCGGCATGGCCGAGCGCACGCCAAAGGTCCGCGCCTCATACGAGGCCGCGCAGACAACGGAGCGGTTTCCCCTCCATGCCACCACGACCGGCCTGCCGCG
>JBAUHD010000317.1:0-1855 GCA_049680085.1 Acidobacteriaceae bacterium | reverse complement strand
TACACTGCCGGCGTCATCGGGATTCCTGAGCGCACCCTCGCTCGCCGCAAAAAGGAAAATCGTCTTTCGTCGGAAGAGTCCGAACGCCTGCTGCGCATTTCCAAACTGTTTGACGACAGCCTTTCGCTTTTCGACGGCGACCGGGAAGCCGCCGTCAACTGGCTCCGCACGCCCAAAAAGGCGCTGAGGAATCAGTCCCCATTGCATTTTGCGCGTACCGAAATCGGGGCCAGGGAAGTCGAAAACCTCATCGGCCGCATCGAGCATGGTGTTTTCTCCTGATGCTTTCCGTCTGGCGAATGACCAGCAGCCAATTCAAAAAATCAGCATTCAGCGGAGAAGGAGCCCGGCTCTTTGGAGGCCGCTGGAACAGGCCCGGCATTCCCCTCATCTACACCGCCGAATCAAAATCGCTGGCGATCCTGGAAATCCTCGTACATCTCGAATCACCCGATCTGCTGCAAAAATTCGTGCTCTTTGAGGTCAAAGTCGAGGAGACTTGTACGGCCGATCTCGATCCCGCTTCGCTGCCGGATAACTGGCGGGAAGATCCGCCGCCCACTGCCGCACAAAAAATCGTAGAGGATTGGGCAAACAGCGCCCGCTCCGCAGTGCTGCGGGTTCCAAGCGCCATCGTGACAGGAGAGTTCAATTTTCTACTCAACCCGCGTCACCCCGATTTCCGCAGATTACAAATCGGCCAGCCGCAATCCCTTCTCCTCGACCCCCGGCTGCCGCGCCACAAAGACAAGCCTCGAACCATTCACGAACGGTAGCTCTACCGCACAGGCCGTTGCCATCAATAGAAAAATGTAAAGTCGTACGCCTTCGCCTTCGGCAGGTACACGGCGCGGAAGCTCCTGGGATAGCGGACGTGGGCGGCAGGCTGAACATCCAGCGGAACCGGCAGCGAAAACGAATGCTTTTGGAGCATGAGCGCGGTCGTAATCATGGGCTCGAAGAAGATCGTTTTCCCTCCGTAGTAGCCGACCAGCACGGAACCTTTCCACGGAGTCTTGCCGGAGAAGTCGGTCTCCGGGCTGGCATGCATCCCCATGTCAGGAACGCACGCTCCCATATCCTCGCCGAACCCCGGCACGTTGACCTTGCCCGGCAGAACGTAACCGGCGGGCACGGTCCGCGGCCTGGCCATGTCTTTGCAGTTGATGGCTTCCACCTGCCGTTCCGGAGTGAAATAAAAGTGAAAATCGAAATGCGGAACCATGTAGGTGGCCGGCTTGTGTCCGTGCGCCTCCCAGTCAATGCTGGCGTACGTAAAGCCCGTCTGCTTTTCGACGACAGGCGCAAAGCGTACGTTCAGATCCGGCTTGAAGGGCATCACCATGGCAACATTCGCCGGCGCCTCTTCGATCATGGCAACCGGCACCCTCAGGTTGAATGAGATAACTTTCCCGTCCCGCATCTGGTAGGACGTGCAGACACTTGTGCCGAACAGCGAGCCGCACGGCCCTGCGACAACTTTTTTGGATTCCGCCCGCGCACTGCCGGAGAAAGCCAGGACCAAGGCGATCCCAAGCGCAAAATAGAAAGTATTCCGGACCAGCAACCTCATATTCATGAAGCCTCTCCCCATCAGAATGAATATCTTGACCCTTTGATGGGGTGAGTATATACCCGATTGTTTTCCAGCAGTTGCGGTCGCCGCAAAATCCCCCCAAGCTTCCTCCCGCGACCAGCGGAAGCTGTTATCGAAGCCGGTATCAGTCTGGCGCGAAGCGCGTATGCCTGGACGGCAAGTCCTACTCGTCCGACTCCCGCAACTTCGCAATCACCGAGAAATCCTCCAGCGTCGTCGTATCGCCCTTGATGTCTCCGTTGGTCGCCAGTTCCCGCA
>JBAUHD010000316.1:0-4593 GCA_049680085.1 Acidobacteriaceae bacterium | reverse complement strand
ACGATCGATGGGGATTTGGCTGCGCGGTGGGCGACTACAACAACGATGGCTGGCCCGACCTCTACGTTACGAATTTCGGCAAGAACCGGCTTTATCACAACAATCACGACGGAACCTTTACCGACGTTGCTGAGAAGGCGGGCGTGACGCTGGGCAACTGGTCCACGGGCGCGACCTTCGGCGATTACGACGGCGACGGGCGGCTGGATCTGTTCGTCCCTGGGTACGTGCATTACGACATGGCGAATCCACCCATTCCGGGGTCGAAGGCTGTGTCCTACAGCTTTTGCAACTTCCGCGGCATTTCCGTGATGTGCGGCCCGCGCGGACTTGAGGGCGAGCCCGATCACCTCTTCCATAACAATGGCGACGGCACCTTTACCGATGTCAGCGTGAAGGCCGGAGTCAGCGACACGAACAAGTATTACGGGTTCAGCAGCGTCTTTGTTGATTTGAACAACGACGGCAAGGTCGATCTGGCGGTGGCCGATGACTCGACGCCCGGCTATCTCTACATCAACAAGGGCGACGGGACGTTCGAGGATGACAGCTACGCCTCAGGCTTCGCGCTGAACCAGGATGGGCGCGAAATTGCCGGCATGGGGCTGGCCGTGGGCGACTACGACAACACCGGATGGGACAGCCTGTTTGTCACCGACTTCTCCGATGACTACGACGTGCTGTTCCACAACGATGGGCAGGGCAACTTCACCGATGTGAGTTACCACGCCGGAGTCGCGCAGGACACAATTCCGTTTCTCGGCTGGGGCGCGGGCTTTCTCGACTACAACAACGATGGATGGAAAGACATCTTCCTGGTCAACGGCCATGTGTATCCCGGCGTGGACAAGCAGGACTGGGGGACGACTTTCGCGCAGCGCCCGCTGCTGTTCCACAATGAGCGCGGCAAAAAATTCACGCTGGTTCCCGCGGTGGAAAATACCGGGCTGGCAATTGTGACGGTCGGGCGGGGAGCGGCGTTCGGCGATCTCTTTAACGATGGAAAGATCGATGTGGTCATTAACCCGCTCGACGGCCACGCCATTCTGCTGCGCGACGTAAGCCCGGACCATCATCACTGGGTGGAGTTGAAGCTGGTGGGCGGACCTAAGGGTCCGCGCGACGCTGTCGGGGCCGCAGTCTATCTCACGGCCAACGGCATGCGCCAGCGCGGAGACGTGCTCAGCGGCGGCAGCTATATGTCGTCGAACGACCAGCGGGTCCACTTTGGACTGGGCGCTGCGACGACGGTGGACAAGGTGGAAATTCACTGGTCCGGCGGGCAGGTGGAAACGGTGAAATTGCCCGCGGTGGACCGCATCTTTACCATCACGCAGGGCAAGGGTGTCACCGGCGAGTTGTGCGTGGCCTGCAAGAAGCCGGGAAAGAAGTAGCTGCGGCGCTGGAAAAGGCTTCTCTGCCCAGAACCCCCTCCGGGGCAAAGCCGAAAAGTTCTGTTTTGGAATCGGGGCGACGCTACGCCGTCAAGAAATTTCCCAACCATGCATTTCAGTTTTCGCAAGTTGGTAGAATAGAAATAGAAGGTAAAGATCAAAAGAGGGACCACGCATCGTGGCCCCCTTTTCATTTGCCCTCGCAAAGGAGATCGCTCATGCGCGGCACATCCGGAACCCCAATAAAAATCCCTGAAAACCCAGCAGAATCAATGAACTGCGGCGGCATCGATTCCTGAAAACTCAATGAAATCAATGGCTTGCGGCAAAACCCCCAACCCTGAAAGTCGAATAGAATCAATGAACTACAGCACTTCGAGAAGCGGATTTTTAGAAAAGAATCCGTGTAAACGGTGCCCTTGAGAGAGCTGCTTTGGGGCTCACCGAATGTGCCACAGGCTGTAGCAAAGCACCGCCAGAACGATGGCGCTGACCCAGAAGTAGAGCCGGTCGCGTTCCATGAGGAAGCCGATTCCGGCGAGGATGACGCGCACGACCGGTGTTGCGATAAGCACCAGCAGGCCGAACTGAATGATGCTCGCCGCGTCTCCTCGCAAGATTCCGCGCCATATTCCGGAAGGCGTGCGCAGGTGTTCGGCGACGCCTCGGAAGTGGCTATAGTCGGGGCGCGGGCCAGAGGCGTGCAGCAGATACAGATACATCACGCCACCGATGAGCACGATGAGTGCGGCCAACAGGACTCCGGTCTGGAGGGTGCGCCCGATGGCGATGTCCAGCTTTTCATCGGTGAGCCGCATCAGAGCCTCCCCGCGATGCTGTTCACAATCATTTCGACGCCCAACGCCAGGATGACCAGCGCAAACACAAGGCGCAAGGTCTTCACGCGGGCGTGAACCAGAATTTTGGCGCCGATGAGCGAGCCGGCCAGAACGCCGAGCATGACAGGCATGGCCAGCTCGGGAGCAATGTATCCGCGGCTGAGATAGATGCCCGCGCTGGCGGCGGCGGTGACGCCGATCATGAAGTTCGAGGTCGTGGTTGAAACCTTGAAAGGCAGCCCCATGGCCTGATCCATGGCGAGGACCTTGACCGCGCCCGACCCGATGCCCAACAGTCCGGAGAGCGTGCCCGCGCTGAACATGAGTCCGAAGCCCGCCGGAACGCGCTGCGCGACGTAGTCTTCTTTTCCGCCGTCGACGGGAAAGCTGCCGCGCAGCCGCAGCCGCTCGGCCAACCGGTTGGTCTCCGCAGTGCCCGCGTGGGCGTGTTTTTTGCGGGCCGAAGCGAAGGCCGAGTACAGCAGTACCAGCCCGAAGATAAAACCAATGGCGGTGGTGGGAACCAGCGCCGTCAGATAGGCTCCCAACACCGCACCGAGCGTGGTGGCGATTTCCAGAAACATGCCGATGCGCACGTTGGAGTAGCCTTCGCGCACATAGGCCGCAGCCGCGCCGGAGGAGGTTGCAATGACCGAAACCAGCGACGCGCCGATGGCGTAGCGGATGTCAACGTGGAAGAGCAGCGTGAGCACGGGAACGATGACCACTCCGCCGCCCAGCCCGGTAAGCGAGCCGAGCAGCCCGGCGGCGAGCGAGCTGAGAAAGATGAACGCTGAAAACTCAGCCGTGGTCATGACCTAACAGAGTACACGCAGCCATCTATGCGCGCATTATCGCAACCGAATCGGGAACGAGGGTCAGCGATTCCGGTTCGAGCGAAACCTGGTTGGAGGACTTGAGGAGAAGCTGCGCGCCGGCTGGGACCGCGAGGCAAATCGGCCCCAGCGCGAGGCTGAAGGCGATCAGAAATCGTCCGCGCCGCAGCGTGAGCCAGCCGGCGTCTTCGCTGAAGTCCACCTCCACATTGCCGGAAATGAAGTCGGGCACAGACCGCCGCAGCGCGATGAGTTCGCGATACCAGGCCAGCACGCCCGCGTGTTCAGGCTCGGCGATTTCGTTCCACCGCAGCCGCGAGCGCGCGAAGGTCGATTCGTCCTGAGGATCGGGAATTTCCTCCGGCCTCCATCCAAAGGCGGCGAATTCCTGCTTGCGGCCTTCAGAGACGAGCTTGCCGAGGTCCGGCTCGTGGTCAGTGAAATAGAGGAACGGGGTTGAGGCCGCCCATTCCTCGCCCTGGAAAATCAGGGGCACGAAGGGAGAGGCCATCACCAGAGCTGCTGCGATGTTTACGCGGCCCGTCGAGGTCAGCGTGCTCAGCCGCTCTCCTTTCGCACGGTTGCCGACCTGGTCGTGGTTCTGTGCGAAGCCCAGAAAACGCCACGATGGAAGGCCCACGACCGGCCGTCCATGAATCCGGTCGCGATAGACGGAGTAGCGGCCGTCGTAGACGAAAACCTCGCGCAGGGCCTTGGCGAGGTCGGCCATGGAGCCGAAGTCGGCGTAGTAGCCGCCGCGCTCGCCGGTGAGCCGCGCGACCAGGGCGTGATGAAAGTCGTCGCTCCACTGCGCGTCCAGCTCGTAGCCGCCGCGCTCGAGGTCCGTGACCACGCGGGGGTCGTTCAGGTCACTTTCGGCAATCACCACATAGTTGCGGCCTGTCTCGCTTTGCAGGGCGTGAACTTCTGTTCCAAGCTGTTCCATGAAGCGGATCGCCGAGCGATCGATATAGGCGTGCACGGCGTCGAGCCGCAGTCCGTCGAAGTGGTAGTCGCGGAGCCACATCTTCGCGTTGTCGATGAAGAAGCGGCGCGCCTCCCGGCTGCCTGCTTCCTCAAGGTTCACGGCATCGCCCCACGGAGTGTGATGGCTCGATGTGAAGTAGGGCCCGAAGCGCGCAAGGTAATTTCCCGACGGACCGAGGTGGTTGTAAACGACATCCAGCAGCACGGCGAGGCCGCGCGCGTGGGCCGCATTCACAAAATGCTTCAGTCCCTGAGGCCCACCGTAGACCTCCTGGGGAGCGAACAGGTCCACGCCGTCGTAGCCCCATCCGCGCGCACCGGGAAAGGACGCCACCGGCATCAGCTCGACATGCGTGACGCCCAGCGTTTTCAGATACTCAAGGCGCTGCTCCGCCGCTGCGAAGGTGCCTTCCGCGGTGAAGGTGCCGACGTGCAGCTCGTAGATCACGGCGTCTTTGAGCGCGGGGGCGCGCCAGGCGGCGTCCGTCCAGGGAAAGGCGTTCTGATCGAGAAGGCGCGACATTCCGTGGACGCCGT